>JABMNS010000274.1 GCA_013204445.1 Sphingomonadales bacterium | reverse complement strand
CTTTTCCTCGCGGACATATTTGCCGAGCAGCCGGGCGAAATTTCCATAGGTCCGGGGGTGGGTGGAAGATTTCAGGAACACACCGCGAGGGGCCTGGGCACCGGCGTCGGAACCGAAGGACATCCAGGGCAGGGCCGTCTGCCGGGCGACATTGGCTTCATCCATCAGGAAATAGACCACTTGCACCCGGCTGCCATCCTCAATCACCAGATCGAGGGCGGTTTCTGCCGGGCTGGTGCCGCGCATCGCCGCGACCTCGGCTAGTGTTTTGCCGGTCAATGGTTTAAGCTTTTCCTTCTTGAATCCGACCAGCCTGACTTTGTCGGGACCGGCATGATAATATAGATTTTCCCAGCCATCGGGCTTGCCGCTCATTTCGGCGATCACGCGTTTGCGTATCTGTGGATCCTGGAGGCGCTTCTTCCATTGCTCATAGCCGCCTTCCTGCACCCAGGTCGGCATCGCCGCATCAAGGCCGGTCGAACCGGCGGTGTAATTGTACATATTGGCGGTGATCCGCTGACCCCTGGCGCGCGCGGCTTCGATCTTGGAGATAACCGCGTCGAGCTTGTCCCAATTGTCCTTGCCTGCCTGTTTTAGATGATAGATTTCGGCCGGACCACCCGATTTTTCGGCAATTTCGATGAGTTCATCAATCGCTTCGAGGACATTGTCGCTCTCGTTGCGCATGTGGCTGATATACATGCCGCCGCAACGCGCCGATTCGGTGGCCAGCGCGATCAGTTCCGGCGTCTCCGCATAGCTGGCCGGTGCATAGATTAGCGAGCTGCCGACGCCCATGGCGCCGTCGTTCATGCCCTCTCGTACCATCGCCCGCATCTTGTCCAGCTGTGCGGCGTCCGGGTCGATATCGGCATAGTCGAGCGTGTTGACCCGCACCGTCGTCGCGCCGATAAATGTTGCGACATTGGGGGCAATGCCGCGCTTCTCGATATAGTCGAAATATTGATCGAGGCTGCGCCAGCTGATCGGATAGCGGATGTCACCCTGACGACTTTCTTCGGTACGGGCGGTTTTGTGGGTCAGCGGCGCTTCGGAAAATCCCTCGCCGAACACCTCCAGAGTGACGCCCTGCCGGATATCGCTTTCGCCAGCACCATCGGCGATCAGCGCATCGGCCGCCCAACTGAGCATATTGATGAAGCCCGGCGCGACGGCGAGGCCGCGCGCATCAAGCACCCGGCTGGCGCTGCCAGTTATTTCCGGCGAAACCGCGACAATGCGATCATCGCGGATTGCGACATCGCCGACATAGGGCGCGCCGCCGCTGCCATCCACGATCAGGCCGTTGTCGATCAGGACATCAAAAGACTGTGCCTCGGCGACAGGTTTGATGTCGGTTTCGGCGACCATCGTACAGGATGTCGCCAGCAGCAACGCCGCCGATGCCAGCACATTGCGTATCGGGCGCCGACGGATCACCGGATCAATCATTTTTCGAAAGCAGATCCAGTGCCGCTGCGGTCATTGCCTCGGTCCCCAATGTCACCGATTCTCGCGGCGCGATCTTGAAGAATGGCGAGTGATGCGAAGGCACCGGTGCGCCACCCGCTTTCTCGCGATCAAAATCGGCCTGCGGTGTGCCACCGACCGAGAAATAGACGCCGGGGACATCGGTATTGGGTTCGACCAAATAGGCAAAATCCTCCGCGCCCATGCCCTCGCGCGGCTTGTTGTCGAATACTTCTTCGCCAAAGCGCGCAGCAAACACGCCTTTGACCCGCTTGGTCAGCGCTGCGTCATTATAATTGGCCGGGGTCGATTCATGCGACACCAATACTTTGGGCAGCTTGTCCTCGGGCAGGCCATTCATCCGGCCGACATTGGTGGCAATGCGCTTGATCCCCTCGAGCAATTTTGCCCGGGTGTCCTCGTCATCGGAGCGGACCGTCAGTTGCATCACCGCTTTGTCGGAAATGATATTATGCTTGAAGCCGCTGTGGAAGGAGCCGACGGTGATCACACCGGGCTTGAGCGGCGCGATTTCCCGGCTGATAATCGTCTGCAGCGCCATGATGATTTCTGCGCCCATCACGATCGGGTCCTTGCCCCGGTGCGGCGATGCGCCGTGCGCCCCCACTCCGTGGACAATGATATCGACGCTGTCGGAGGAGCTGCTGGCAATGCCTTCGCCGATGGACAGCTGCCCGGTCGGCGTGTCAGCGGAAATGTGAAAGGCCATGGCATAATCAGGCTTAGGAAAACGGGTATAGAGGCCGTCGTCCATCATCAGCTTGGCGCCGCCAATGCGTTCCTCGGCTGGCTGCGCGATCAGCACCAAAGTACCGGCCCATTGGTCCTTCCTCGCCGCCATCTGGTGCGCGGTGCCGATCAGTGAGGTGATATGCACATCATGACCGCAGGCATGCATGACCGGCTTTTCCTCGCCGTCGATGCTGACTTGTTTCACGGTCGACATATAGTCCAGTCCGCGGCAGGCCGTCCATGTCCGCGCGCAGCATCAGGGTCGGACCTTCGCCATTTTTCATCACCGCGACGACGCCAGTGCCGCCGACTTTTTCGGTGACGGTGAACCCCGCATCGCGCCACTTCTTCGCGATGATTCCTGCGGTCCGGGTTTCCTTGTAGGAAAGCTCGGGGTTTTTATGAAAATCAAGAAACAGCGCTTTCAGTTCTCTGTCATAATCCGCTGCGATTGCCGCCGCCAGATCGGGCGAGGTCGAACTATTCTGCGCCGCGACAGGTGCTGTACAGATCAAGGCGGTTGTGGCGGCCAAAGCCAATAGATGTTTCATGATTTTCCCCCTGTATTTTGTATGCTTATGCAGCGCCCAAACGAAAAGCGCAAAGCTTGTTGCCTTCCGGGTCGCGGAAATAGGCGGCATAAAATGCCATTGGACCTTCATCGCCGCGAACACCGGGCGCGCCTTCGTCGCTACCACCCAGTGCCAGGCCCTTTTGATAGAAAGAATCGACCTGACCGCGCTCCTGCATCTGCAGCGCGATCATATTGCCATTGCCCGGTTGCGCCGCCTCTCCATTATACGGTTTGGTCAGCGCAATCGATGGCGTGGTCATGTCTATGCCATAAAGGGTGAAGCCATTTTCCTCCAACTCCATCAGCCGTTTCGCACCCAGTTCTCCGAGCAGCGCATCATAATAGGCACGCGCCTTGTCCAGATCATTGGTGCCGAGCGTTACATATCCGATCATCACATTTCTCCTCAGCTTTGCACCGGAATTGCCGCAAAATTGGTCTTGCAGACACAGATCTTGTTCTGGTCCGGATCGCGGAAATAGGCACCGTAGAACATGTCCGGTGCGCGCCAGTCGGGATCGCCTTCATTGGCTGCGCCCTGCGCGAGCGCGCGGCCATGATAAGCATCAACCTCTTCGGTCGTGTCGCATTGCAGCGCCACCATCGTGCCATTGCCATGACAGGCATCGCCTTTGTCATAAGGCGATGTGATGCACAGCATCAGCTCGCCCGGCGCCTTGCCATAAAATTGGCCACCGGCTGGCGTCTTGAACAGGCGCTTGATGCCGGTTCCTTCGAACAAGGCGTCATAAAATGCAAAAGCCCGGTCTTTGTCGTTGGTGCCGAGCATGGTGTAAGCGATCATCTATTCTCTCCAGATTATCTATGGGGTGGCGATTCGGTTTTGCAGTGAAACTTATCAGTCGCAGAAATAGATGCAATGACCTGCGGGGTCATTATCCGGCACTTCGGTGCGGAAAAAGGCGGTCCCGGATTGATCCTTCATCTGGAACCAGAGGCCCGATTTCAAGGAATAGGCCTCGCCGGAATGGCCCCATCTTGGAATAGCGTCATCAAACGGATCGTCCTTGCAACCGGGGCTGGGAAATGGCGCAGGAAGAACATGGACAGCGAGACCGTAGGCGCAAAAATAGCCGTCCTCGCTATCGCCATTTTGGCCATCATAGGACCAGGCGATAACAAGCATTTGTTTGAGGCTGTCCTGGGTCAGAAATTGACCATCATCGCGCAAAAACATTTGTCCGACTCTGGCAAGATCCATCGCCGAGATCCGCAGGCCGCCCTGCGGACTGAAAATCGACCCGGTCTTGCCGAGTCGATAGCGGGCGACGTCACAGGTGCCATCCCTTGCGGGAACAATTGCACAGGTCTCACGGACCCCGCGTAAATCGTCCCGCGCAACACTGCCGTCTGGCCGATAGAGCGTAACAGCAGCAGCGATCCTGGCATCGCTGCAATGGACCCAGTTGAAGCAGGCATAGAGACCCAGTGGCCGGAACACCTCTTCCTGCATGATCCTGTCGAACCGTTTGCCGCTGGCCGCTTCCATGATTGCGGCGATCACCGGAAAATTCAGATTGGCATAGGAGAAATAGGTGCCCGGAGGGTGGTTGCCGTCCCATGCTTTGGGATCGCGCAATTCCTCTTCCAGCAGTGCATCCATCGGCAGGGCATAGTTGATGCCATCCCGCAGGCCGGATTGATGGGACAAGAGATCCGCCAGCGTTATGGCTTTTTCCGGAAAGGCCGGATTGCGCAACGACCAGTCCAGATAGTCGTTGACGTCCGCTTCGAGGTCTAGCTGCTGCTTCTCGACCAATCGCATCACGCCAAGCGCGACGAACAGCTTGGACACGGAGGCGATTCGAACCGGATCCTCCGGTGTTAGGACGCGGCCGGTGGTCCGGTTGGAATAACCCTGAATGGCGGTGACCGAGATGCTGTCTGCGGTAAAATCGACGCGGATCGCGGCGGGTGGTCCCGGTAGCAGTTGATCAGTATGGGCCGGAGTGGCGAAGGCGATCAGCGACAAAAACAAAAGGCAGGAGCGATACGCCCCTGCCTTGATCTCGTTTGCTTTCGTGAAGGTCAGAATCATCCCGTTGGACAGTCGCCAATCCGCTTGCCGCTGCTCTTGGCCGAGATGTTCATTTTCATTCCCTTTGCACCGCCATGCATGTTCATGGTCATGTCATAGCTGCTCGGGCCATATTGGCCATCCATCGCCATGGTCATGTCGCCAGGAGTGCCGCCCATATTGCTACAGGCCATTTCGGAAGATACGGCACCGCCGCTCATGTTGAATTTCTTGACTTCGCAACTGGTTTTTTCCTGCGCAGCAAAAAATTGTGCACCCGGATTTTCGGCCTCTTCCTTGGTGATGCAGGACTTTGAGGTCGTTACCTTGCCCTTCATACTGTCCATCATATTGGCCGGCATACCGTCAGGCAGCCCATCGATTTTCACATCCACTATTTCTACGGTATTTTCCCATTCGCCGGGCTCGAGTGTAACTCTGTTCATTACTTCGGCAACTTCTTCAACGGTGATCTTGCCGTCACCGTCATGGTCCGCGCCCTTGTCTGAACAGCCGGCTATCAGGCTCAGTGCAGCCACTGAAACTAGTAATTTATTCACGAGAATATTCCCTCAATTGTGATTGCTCCCGAACCATACTTAAACCGATGAGCCGCCGATGTAAATTTGCTATCACCCCTATCCTCAGGAAACTCTATTCCGGGGATGACATTGGACCCTTTTTGTTCCATATCAATCATATGACAGAATTGGTGATCAGAAGAGGCCTGGCGGAGCCGGATACAGACAAAGATTTCATCCCGCACAAGCCCGTACGTCACGACAAATCGGAGGGCGGAAGACCGTTCAAGCTGGTCAGCGATTTTGAGCCCGCTGGCGACCAGCCGGCAGCGATCAAGGAACTGGTCGCCGGGATGCTCGAAGAGGAACGCGATCAGGTGCTGCTCGGTGTAACCGGATCGGGCAAGACGTTCACCATGGCCAAGGTCATCGACGAGCTGCAGCGGCCCGCCCTGATCCTGGCACCCAACAAGATATTGGCGGCGCAGCTTTACGGCGAGTTCAAGAATTTCTTCCCGGAAAATGCCGTCGAATATTTTGTATCTTATTACGATTATTATCAGCCCGAAGCCTATGT
>JABMNS010000273.1 GCA_013204445.1 Sphingomonadales bacterium | reverse complement strand
GAGCAAAATGATCAGCTGCTGCAGCTGGAAGCGCAAGCGACTCGCGCGCAGCTCGCGATGCTGCGCTATCAGCTCAACCCTCATTTTCTGTTCAACACGCTGAACAGCATTTCGACGCTGGTGCTGCTTCGCCAGACCGAACCGGCTAACGCCATGCTGTCGCGCCTGTCCTCCTTCCTGCGCCATACGCTGATCAATGAAGTCCACAGCAGGGTAACGCTTGCACAGGAGGTGGAAACCCTGCATCTCTATCTCGATATCGAAAAAATGCGCTTTGAGGAACGACTTAGGCCCCATTTTGATATCGACCCGGCCGTGTGCGATGCATTATTGCCATCCTTATTGCTCCAGCCGCTGGTCGAGAATGCGATCAAATATGCGGTGACAACGCAGGAAGAAGGCGCCGATATTTCGATTTCTGCCCATCTCGAGGGGGGCAAATTGCACATCATCGTGTCGGATACCGGGCCCGGAAAAATGGTTACGACGACCAGCAAATCCGATTCCACCGGCGTCGGTCTTGGCAATATTCAGGAGCGATTAAACCAGGCCTATGGAGAAGGCGCGATATTCGAAACGCGCTCGTCTCCTGGCGAAGGCTTTTCGGTATTCATCGCCTTGCCATTCGAAACAAGAGAGCAGATCGAGCGGGAAGCGGCGGACCGCTCTGCAACCAACGAACAATTGAGAAACGAAACTATTTTTGGGGAGCACGCATCCAGTGATGACCATCAGGGGGAACCGGTAAATGCGCCGGCGATGGCATCATTTCAGCATAAGGATTTAAAAACATGACGATCAAGACGATTCTAGTCGATGACGAAAAGCTTGCGATCCAGGGTTTGCAGATTCGGCTCGAGAAATTTGACGATATCGAGATTGTCGACACTTGTCGCAATGGCCGGGAAGCGATTCGAAAGATCAAGACGTTGAAACCCGACCTGGTGTTTCTCGACATCCAGATGCCAGGATTTGACGGGTTTTCGGTGGTGCAAGGGATTATGGAGATCGAACCACCTCTGTTCATTTTCGTGACCGCCTATTCCGAACATGCGGTCCGTGCCTTCGGGGCGGAAGCTATCGACTATTTGGTGAAGCCGGTCGAGGAAGACCGGCTGGCCGACGCGATTGACCGGGTGCGCAAGCGCCTCTCGGAAAAACGCGGCGGCGCTGAGCTCGAAAAGCTGAAAAACGTGCTCAGTGAAATAGCGCCCGACGCGATGGCCAATATCGAGGATTCCGAAGAGCCAGCGTCCGCGAATCGCTATGAAAAGCTGATCAATATCAAAGACCGTGGCCAGATTTTTCGTGTCGATGTCGATACCATCGAACGGATCGATGCTGCTGGCGATTATATGTGCATCTATACAGTCGACAATAGCCTGATCCTGCGCGAAACGATGAAGGATTTAGAGAAACGTCTCGATCCCCGCCATTTTCAGCGGGTGCATCGCTCTACCATCGTCAATCTGAGCCAGGTCAAGGAAGTGAAGCCGCATACCAATGGCGAATGTTTTCTGGTGCTGGGATCAGGGACGCAGGTGAAGGTTAGCCGCAGCTACAGGGATGTTGTCGCGCGCTTCGTGCACTAGCAGCTAGTCTCGCCGATCGCGGAAAAAATCCAGCAGCAATTTTGCGGAACTTTCTCCCTTTATTCCGGCATAGACTTCAGGTTGGTGATGGCATGTCGGTGAATCGAAAAACCGGACACCACTGTCCACGGCACCGCCCTTGGGGTCGTCGGCACCATAATAAAGCCTCCGGAGGCGCGCGTTGGCGATGGCGCCAGCGCACATGGTGCAGGGTTCCAGCGTCACCCACAGGTCGCAACCTTCCAGTCGGTCATTACCCAGATATTGGGTCGCCTGCCGAATCGCTACGATTTCGGCATGGGCAGTGGGGTCATGATCAATGCGGGTGCGATTGTGGCCCTGGCCAATGATTTTGCCATCCTTGACGACGACCGCGCCAACCGGTACTTCATCGACAGCGATTGCCGCATTGGCCAGAGCCAGCGCATCGCCCATGAAGGAAGTATATTTTACCGCTACCATGTTTGCCGATTAGCGCGGAACCGATGCGAAGACCATAGATGAGCCGGTTCACGCAAAATCCCGCCGATATACTTGACGCCCGGTCCGATTACAGTTAGGTGACCTCTCTTTCCCACTGGGAATCACTCATTAACAAGAAATTGGACGATAGCGATGTCGCGGATTTGCGAACTGACAGGTAAGACTCGGCTGGTAGGCAATAATGTGTCTCATGCCAAAAACCGGACCAAGAAGACATTTTTGCCCAATCTGCAAAATGTGACTCTTTTGTCTGACACGCTCGGCAAGGGCGTGAAACTTCGGGTTTCTACGCACGGCCTTCGTTCGGTGGAACATGTAGGCGGTCTCGACAATTGGTTGCTGAAAACCAAGGACGACAAGTTGAGCCTGCGGGTGAAACGCCTCAAAAAGGAAATCGTGAAAAAACAGGTTGCTCCCGCTTAAGCGGTCAATCTGATTCGAACGTTGAAAAGCCGGGGCTCGCTCCGGCTTTTTCATTTTGGCGTTTCGCAGCGGGCTTTTTCCGCATGTCTTTGCCCTTCAGCAGCCGGAATTTTAATAACAGCGTTTCCTGCAGCACGCTGAAATTGTCATCCGAAGCTATCCAGACAATCGTCCCATCAGCGTCCCGGGTGATGGCCAATGCCTCCATATTGCCGACCTTCAGCGGCGGCGTCAGAGTAGCAATCGGAATGGATGTCACGATTTTTCCGGGCTGGAAATCCTTCAATTGCGCGATGGATAAAATCGCTGAAAGCCCGTCGAGCGGGGTGAATTGGCGGTGCAGCATCAAGGCTGACTTGCCATCGAGAATTGCCGCATCGGTTAACATGTAGCCGTTAGGCGGCTGATAGCCAAAGCGCACGGCTTTGCTGGTCGGTTCGGAAGCATCGGCGTCAAAGATAAGCGCCTGACAGCCGCCGTTGGAATATTCTGCCAACTCGGAAAAAACCAGAAAACGCCCGTCGGGCAAACGGAGCATGGCCTCTGCACCGCCATTTTCGGGCCATTTCTGCATGGCGGCCGGAAAATTCTCAGCCTCCTTGCGGGCAAAGGAAGATCCATAGCGCCAGATACTATGCTGATGCTCATAACCGACCCAAAATTGGCCGGTCTCGGGATCATGGAGAATCGATTCGGAATCCCAGTTCAGTTTTGCATATTCATTGGGCTTGGCCGGGCCGTCAGGCAGCGGTGCGATGAACGGACGAAGCGCCTGATGGTTTCTCTCATCCAATGTGAATCCGACCAGCGTGCCATTGTCGCTGAGCATCAGGAAGCGGTTGTCCGGGAGTGCCAGCATTGAGGATATGCCACCGAATTCGACATTGTCGCTGGTGATTTTCCAGCCGCCGAGATACTCGAGACGTCCTACCTGGGTGCGGGTCGGGTCCCTGGCATCGAAAGCTATTGGCTCGAGAGTGATATATTGGCTGTCATTTGCAGGAGGCACGGGTCCGTGCACATAGGTGACGGGCACAAGAAAGAAGAAGAGCGATAAGCAGGCGAGCAAGCGAGGCATGGTGCCGCGCATAACCGATTCGTGGCTTCAAACATATTCTATTCTGGACGCTCATGCGCCTCCTGCGCTAGACGCCGCCCAATCTGTCAGGAAAGCACGTTTATGAAAAAAATCTATCCGAATCCGGCCGCCGCTCTCGACGGTCTCTTGTTCGATGGCATGCATCTCTGTGTAGGCGGTTTCGGCCTGTGCGGGATACCGGAAAGGCTGATCGATGCGATCCAGCAGGACGGGGTAAAGGGCCTGACGATCGCTTCCAACAATGCCGGAATTGATAATGAAGGTCTCGGCAAGCTGCTCCGAACGCGGCAGGTGAAGAAGATGATATCCTCCTATGTTGGCGAGAATAAGGAATTCGAACGGCAGTTCCTTTCCGGTGAACTGGAAGTGGAATTCTGCCCGCAGGGAACGCTCGCCGAACGATGCCGTGCTGGTGGCGCGGGCATTCCGGGTTTCTATACCAAGACGGGTGTCGGCACCCAGGTAGCCGAAGGCAAGGAGCAAAAGGATTTCGATGGTGAAACCTATATTCTCGAGCGCGGCATATTTGCCGACCTCTGCCTGATCAAGGGCTGGAAAGCGGATAAGGCAGGCAATCTGATGTTCCGCAAGACGGCACGCAATTTCAACGCGCCAATGGCGACTGCCGGCAAGATTTGTGTCGCTGAGGTTGAGGAGATTGTCGAAGTCGGCGAACTGGACCCCGATTGCATCCATTTGCCGGGCATTTATGTCAAACGGCTGATCAACGGCGCGCCTTATGACAAGAAGATTGAATTCCGTATGACCCGGGAGCGCCAAGACGCCTGATGGCTCGACTTCGCTTTTCTCTCATCATTCTGGCTACGCTGCCGCTGCTCACTGGCTGCGTCGCTGCGCTGCTGCCACTCGCGGCGCTGGGGACCATGGGCAAGAATCAGATTGATAGGGCCCAGGCGAAACGGGAACTGGTCGCGGTCGGTGCCATTGATTTGGCGATGCCGGTTGGTACCGTCACGATCGGACCGGACAGCGATATTGCGGATGCATCGTCAAGGGCGGCAAAGAAATTCGCTGGACAAGGCGGCGCCACCGGAATTGTCGAAGTCGATCTTGATGAGGAAGCAGCTGATTATATTGCGCAATTTTTCCAGTCAGTGGGTCTGGATGCTTCGCCTTATGCCGATTTTGCGGCTCATGCCCTGAAACAATCGGCCAGACTGGAAGCGGGAGAGGACGTCGAGTCGGTGGTATTGATTCCGCGGGTGGATATTTTCAAGCCGGAAACCATGGCATGCGAAGGCAAGCCTTTGGCTGTGGTCATTGATCTCGATGATGTGACCGGTCGCGACTGGATAAAAGCGGAGACGCTTTATCGGCAAAATGGTCTGATTGAAGTGCTCAATAGTCTGCGAGCGGCCGGAATCAGTGTGATCTGGTTGTCCGATCAACCCGCAGCTGCATCCCAGAGAATCTCGGTCATCCTCAACGAGGCCGGTTTTTCGCAATCCGAATCAGATGATTTTCTTTTCCTTGACCGCGGCGCGGAAGATCGCAAACAGGTGCGGCGTTGGGATGCAGCGCGGAACTATTGCATTGTTGCCATGGCGGGCGACGACCGAGCGGATTTTGACGAGCTCTATGCCTATTTGCGGAACCCCAACGGTGCTATCACGTTAGAGAATATGTTCGATAACGGCTGGTTCCTGACGCCTCCTCCTCTCGTGGAAGCGACTAAAGCACCAAAGCCAGATGACAAAGAAGGATGAATATGCCCTGGACTCGCGATGAAATGGCCGCTCGGGCGGCACAGGAGCTGCACGATGGCTATTATGTGAATCTCGGGATTGGTATTCCGACACTGGTGGCCAACCATATTCCGCCAGGAGTTGAGGTCACGTTGCAGAGCGAGAACGGAATGCTCGGCATCGGACCGTTCCCTTTTGAGGACGAGATTGACCCGGACCTGATCAACGCTGGCAAGCAGACGATCAGCGAGCTGCCCTCATCTAGCTATTTCAGCTCATCCGACAGCTTTGCGATGATTCGCGGCGGGCATATCGATCTGACCGTCTT
>JABMNS010000272.1 GCA_013204445.1 Sphingomonadales bacterium | reverse complement strand
GTTAGTCGTTTCCATGGTGGTGTATCTCCTTTGGTTGGGCTGCTGTCTCACAACAACAATTCAACCAGATACGCCGCCAACCTTCAAATCGCCCAAACACCAGATTCAGTCATAGCTCCTGAAAGGATTAGGTTTGGTCATCCGGCGACGCTAAGTCGTCGCCCTTCCCGCCTCAAGCAAGTTTCTTCTGACAGTGCCCACCAGCACAATTACCGAAAAACACCCAAGACTGATCTAAAAGCCCGACTTGAGTGAAACAATGAAATTTACGACAATCTTGGGGGTGCGCGTAGTATCGCGATGGAAAATTCCGATAGGCCAAAGTCGGCTTTCAAGCTTTAGTGGTAGGTTAACTATCTCACCCTCCTTAAGCGCGTTCGCAACAGACTGGCGTGGTAGAATGGCAAGGTACTGACCGGATTTCAACATCTCGATCGAGTCCCCAAGTGATGATAATTCGACGCTTATCTGAATTTCCGTCAAACCCATCGAGGCCAGAATTGACATGCTCTGACGTCGGATGGCGCTGTCTTTGGGACTTCCAAACCAACGGGCCTCCTGCAGATCTCTGGCGTTGATTGCAGACTTTCGTGTCAAAGGGTGATCGCGTCCTGCTAAAAGGACCAGTTCATCTGTGTAGAGGATATCGACCAGAATACCCTCTGGTGGCTGCAGCATGCCTGCGGGGCCGACCACGAGGTCGAGTTCCCCGCGTTCGAGCCGTTCCATCAATGGGATCAAGCCAGACACAGACAGCTCGGCTTTAACGTTTGGGCGGCTTTTCAGAAACTCTATCAGCGTCGGTGTGATGATTGCCGACGGATGCGGGGTTGCACCAATCTGTAAAGGTCCAATTTCACCATTGTGCCAAGCGTCGGCCTCTTTGCTGATGCGATCAAGCATTTCGCGAATGACCCGCGCATAACGAAGGACGCGATCACCGAATTCTGTAGGCAGCGCGCCGCTACGGCCACGGACTACAATGGAAATGCCCATCTGACTTTCGAGTTCCCTCAAATTCCTGGAAAGCGCAGGCTGGGTAGCGTTGAGGGCCTTTGCAGCTTCGGTCAATGAGCCATGATCGACGATTTCGACAACCTGAAGCAAGAGTTTTGGATTAATTTGCATAAACTTCCTTTATGGAAATGCCGCTTTTTGTCATTTGACTTTAACTATGCCCCACTGTCAATTCCTCCCAACACTTAATGAGAGGTTTCATGCGTAATTCAAGTTATCAGGCTGCCACGATAGGGGTGCCGCTTGCGGGGCTCACGTTTTCTGTAGTTCTGTTTCTGGGCGCGCAACAAATGCCGTCGGCGCGGTTTGAGCCGATGGGGCCCGCCGGATTCCCCTATATTATTTCCGCGCTGCTTTTTTTGTTGTCGATGCTGGATGGCGCAATAGGTTTTTTTGGGAAACAGTCGGGCGTGCCTGCTGAAGCGCTGCCACATATCGGCGATGTGGGGTTACGCCGTATGGTTTTTGGCGGCGCTTGTGCATTTGCGTATGTCATTGTTTTGCAGTTAAGCCTTCTTCCTTTCATTCCGGCCTCGGTCCTGTTCCTCGCGGGTTTTGGTCTTATTCTTAGCAACAATATCCGGCGTGAGATGCTGGTTATCGGCTTCGCAGCCCTTATGCTTGGGGTGGGCGTAAGCCTGCTTCTGACTCGGGTTCTGATCGTCGTGCTGCCAGGTGCATAAGGAAAACATGGCGCAGCTTCTGACAGCATTTAGTGAGATTATGGCCTTCTGGCCAATGTTCTACGTTGTGTTGGGTGTTGTGCTGGGCCTTACAGTTGGTGCCATTCCCGGGCTAGGTGCCGCGATGCTGATTGCGTTGTTGCTGCCGCTGACCTTTTACATGGACAGTGTTTTGGCGTTGATCTTTCTGGTGTCGATTTATGTAGGTTCCGTCAGTGGCGGACTAATATCCGCCACGCTGATGAAAATGCCGGGCACGCCTTCGGCGATCATGACGACGCTGGACGGGTTTCCAATGGCAATGCAGGGCAAGGCCGGGCGGGCGCTGTCGTTTGGCATATTTTCGTCATTCATCGGCGGGTCAGTGTCTTGGATATTTCTTGCAGTACTGGCACCGCCGCTGGCGTGGTTTGCCCTGAAATTTGGACCCTATGAATATTTCGCGCTGGTTCTGATGGCGTTGTTCCTGATCTCATCGGTCTCGCAAGGGGCGATGCTGCGCGGGTTGATTGCAGCGGCTATCGGATTTGCGGTCTCGCTGGTCGGGCCAGATCTGTCTTCAGGAACGATTCGGCTGACATTTGGGGCCGATCAGCTAAAATCGGGTTTCCGGCTGTTGCCAACTCTATTGGGTGTTTTTGTGATCAGTCAGATCATTGTTGATATGGCGGATACCTCGTTGCCGGTTCAGCAGGCAACGGCCAAATTCAAAGACATGTTTTTGAAACGTGCCGATTTTGCCAAACATTGGTGGAATTTTCTTCGATCCTCCTTGATCGGAACATGGATCGGCATTCTACCCGGCGTCGGCAGTGCGGTCGCTGCAATTGTGTCCTACACAATTGCCCGTAACTTTTCAAAAACGCCCGAGATTTTTGGCAAGGGGGCCGAAGAAGGCATCATTGCCGCAGAA
This sequence comes from Sphingomonadales bacterium, assembly GCA_013204445.1. Taxonomy (GTDB): domain Bacteria; phylum Pseudomonadota; class Alphaproteobacteria; order Sphingomonadales; family Sphingomonadaceae; genus Parasphingorhabdus. Next base: position 3,756 of record JABMNS010000272.1, on the reverse strand, counting down.
TCTGCCAACAATGCTTCGGTCAACGGGGCACTGATTCCACTGATTGCATTGGGTATTCCAGGCAGCGTGGTTGACGCCATTCTGATTGGCGCGTTGATGATCCATAATCTACAGCCGGGGCCAGGGCTGTTCGTTAATCAACCCGAGATAGCCTATGGAGTGATCGCTGCCGCCCTTGTCGCGAATGTGGTGATGTTCATCGTGATGCTGGGATTTTCCGGCCATATCGCCAAGCTTTGCGCGATCCCGAAATCATTCATCCTGCCTGCCGTAGTCTTTTTCTGTATCGTCGGCGTCTATACAACTTCTGGCCGGATTTTCGATATCTGGATCATGTTTGGTTTCGGATTTGTCGGTTACCTGATGCACCGCTCTGGCCTGTCGATAGGGGCATTCGTGTTGGGGTATATTCTGGCCCCGATTGCCGAGGGCGAGCTTAGAAATGGCCTTATGCTTTACGACAACAGCCTGTGGCCGTTGTTCACCCGCCCAATTTCGCTTGGGTTCCTGTTGATGGCTTTGGTCATCTTCCTGTGGCCAACTCTTGCTCGCCGGTTCCGGAATCCGCAGCCCCGGCCATCTGCCCATTCCAGTGGGCAAGACGACGACAATAACAAACCCAAAATGCGCTAACCAAGGAGGACACGCATAATGAAACTCAACACTTTGAAACTGGCAATTGCTGCGGCAATGGCCATTCCACTGGCCACTGGGGCCGCCGCACAGGCGGATTATCCGGAAAAACCCGTGCAAATTGTCGTGCCGTTCGGGCCGGGAGGTGCCGGTGACATTTTTGCCCGCGTGTTTGTCAACGCGATCAACGAGAACAACTTGTTCGGCCAGCCGATGGTTGTAGTAAACGAGCCCGGTGGCGGCACGACTGTCGGCTCGGGCGAAGTTAAGGACGCAGCCCCGGACGGCTATACCATACTTCAACTGCACCAGACGCTTATCACTTCCAAACTGATGGGAACGTCGGACTATGGCCCAGAAGCATTCGACCCGATTGCCGAAACGCACCATGTCTGCATGACTTACGCTTCGAAAGAAGGCAGCGGGCTAGATACTCTGGACGACGTGCGCGCCATGAGTGCCGCAAACCCCGGCAGTGTGAAAGAGGCCAGTCTTTTAGGCAGTCTTGTGCATTTCTCATCCGCGATGCTGAACGATGCGGCAGATCTTGGCGTTAAATCTGTCAATGTTGGCGGTGGCGGCAAGCGCAATGCGTCAGTGCTGGGTGGGCATACTCAAACGATGGTCACTATGCCCTTCGTGGTTGCCAAACCAGACAGTGGATTTCACGGACTTGCCTTCCTTGGAGCCGAGCGTCACCCGGCTTTGCCAGACGTTCCAACAGCCATAGAGCTTGGCTATGACGTTGAAGCATGTGTGAACTATTGGTGGTTTGCGCCAAAAGGCACGCCAGCGGATCGTGTCGCGGCCCTAGCCGATGCATTTGCGAAAGCCGCTGAATTGGAAAGCGTTGTGGCAGCAATGACCGACCGCGGGGTCGAGATCGAGGTGCTGACAGGTGCCAAGTTGCAGGCCCGCATTGACGCCAATGTTGCAGCGTACACCGCGGTTGCACCCAGTATCGCTGAGTAAAACATGGGCCGGGGCCTTCTCTGCCCCGGCTTGTCCCCAGAATGCGAGAGCAATGACCAAAAAACCGAATTTCATTCTGATCATGACTGATCAGCAGCGCGCAGACCACCTTTCTTGCTATGGTAATTCGATATTGCACACACCCAATATTGATAGCTTTGCGGACGAAGGCACTTGCTTTGACCGCTGTTTCGTTGCCAACCCGATCTGCGCCCCAAACCGCGCCTCGATCCTGACCGGCAGAATGCCCTCGGCGCATGGCGTTCGTTCAAACGGCATCCCTTTGTCAAAGGACGCTCGTACGTTTGTCGAGGAGTTGAAAAACGACGGTTATGCGACGGCCTTGTTCGGCAAGGCACACTTCCAGAACATAACCGGGCTTGATCGCGAGTTCATTCCCGATGGTGTCGAAGGGCTTATGGACGAGCAAAAGCATATCCGCGAAGCCTTTCGACGTGACATGTATGATGACAGCTATCAATCGGAAAACCAGATCCGCTGGCGCGAAGACCCAGACTTCAGGATAAAGACGCCGTATTACGGGTTCGATCACGTCGATCTAGCCATCATGCATGGCGATCTTGCGGGTGGGGATTACGAGCACTGGCTGACCGAAAAATGCGGTGATCCAAAAAAATTGCGTGGAGCCGAAAATGCAAGAGACTCAGATTATGTCGTGCCGCAAGGCTGGCGTACTAGTATTCCTGAAGAATATCACACGACTACATTTGTCGCCGAAAAGACCCTCGACTATCTGAGTCGGCACGAACGAGAAAGCTCCTCACAACCGTTTTTCTTGCAAGTGTCTTTCCCGGATCCGCATCACCCATTCACACCGCCGGGTAAATACTGGGATATGTATAACCCCGACGACATTCCGCTGCCACCGTCCTTTGGCAAGGGCGACACACCGATCCTGAACAACATGCGTGAAAGCCGCGAAACAGGGACGGATTTCCGTCAAGGGCAAGTTCCATTTGCTGTCTCCGAGCGCGAGACCCGCGAAGCCATCGCGCTGACCTATGGCATGATCAAGATGATTGATGATCAGGTCGGTCGCATCCTCGCGCATCTAAAAGAAACCGGTCAGATAGATAACACGGTGCTGATTTTTGCATCGGACCACGGCGATCTGATGGGCGATCACGGAATTCTGCTGAAGGGCCCGTTGCATTATCAGGGCGCAATCCGGGTGCCGTTGATCTGGCTCGACCCGGACGACCGGCGACCCCAGCGCAGTGACGCGATTGTCTCATCCATTGATATTGCGGCTTCGATTTTGCATCGCGCTGGCATTCAGCCCTATTATGGTATGCAAGGGAGGCAATTACCCGATCTGTGGGACAAGGATGCCTCCGGCCGGGATGAGGTGCTGATCGAAGACGACCGCGAGCGGATTTATCTGAACTTTGACCGGCCACAACGTATTCGAACTATGGTGACAGCTCGCTATCGAATGACGGTGTTCCGCCCGATGCAGTATGGCGAATTGTTCGATCTCTGGGAAGACCCCGATGAGAACGTCAACCTCTGGAACGACCCTGCGGTGAGCGAGATCCAACAAGAGCTGGCGAAACGAATGCTAAACTTGTTGATCGACAATCAGGATTGGACACCGGCAATGACCGGACGTGCCTGAGGGCGTCTCCCGGGCTTTGTGAGCCAATTGCCGATCTGAGTAACAACCTCGCCCATTTGTGGGCTGACCCTTGTAATGATGTGTGGCCTCTTCGATCCTGAGAAACGTTTTGTCAGAGCTGGTCGTAGCGTTGAACACGCTTTCCGGGCGGCTGACTGGCACAGCACCAATGGCCTGGATTTTAGTAACCAGGACTGGGCAAGAGACTGTTTTGATGAACTCTTCTGGATCTGCGCGGGAATGATCGGGTGACCACTGCGACTTCTAGGCGCGTAAGGTGGTGAAGCGCGCCAGCCCAACCAGGCCGCTGCTCACCATCTTAGGATTGCCCAAATTGCAGTGGTTTGGCTGACGGCCATTCGGTTTTATCGCCCCATTCAGAAATCGAGAACCTGCCATCGTGCGATGCACGATAAATGGACGCTCGACCTCAGCACCGCCAGAACCGAGCTCTGACTGAATCTGGTGTTTGAGTGGTTCGAAGGTTGGCGGCGTATCTGGTTGAATTGTTG
>JABMNS010000271.1 GCA_013204445.1 Sphingomonadales bacterium | reverse complement strand
GCGTTGAACAGATCCTTCGGAGGCTACGATTCAGATACATGGCCGCTTTCACTACGGCGGTGCCTGGAACAGAGCCACGATTTCTGGCTCATGCTTTTCTTGGGGCATACTTTCGACATGGAAGGAGACTTCGATCGCGCCGAGGTCGTCTTCAGGAACATGTTCGAACATGCCGACTGAGACGATCCGGTCAAATGCGCCAGCTTCGCGCTGCGCAAGGTCGCGATAGTCGATCAGCTCGAATTTTACCTTGTCGGACACGCCCGCCTTCTCGGCCCGTTCCCGTGCCTTTTTGAGCTGCTCCTCGCTGAGCGTGATACCAAGCACTTCGACGCCGGTCTGGTGGTGCAGATAGAGCGCCATGCCACCCCAGCCGCAGCCGACGTCGAGCACCCGCTGCCCCGGCTTCAGATCCAGTTTAGCGGCTATATGGGCCTTTTTGTCGGCCTGCGCCTGCTCCAGCGTCATGTTCGGGCCGTGCTGGTCAAAGTCCCAATAGGCACAGCTATATTGCAGGTCATCGTCGAGAAACAGGTCGTAGAGGTCATTGCCGATATCATAATGATGCGCGACGTTGCTTTTTGATCGGCCGAGCAAATTGATCCGGTCAAGATTGCCCGCCGCATGATCGCGGAACTTCTTGAAGATCCCCGGCTCCTTCAACTTGCCACCCCGTTCAAACGACCGGTTAGCGCGCAAAAGCTGCACCAGTTCCATGATGTCGCCCTGCTCGACGATCAGCCGGCCATCCATGAATGTCTCGGCCGCACCGAGACGCGGATCGAGCAAGATCTGCCGAATCACCCGTTTGTCGGCGAGCCGAATACCGATATCGGGATAGCCCTCTGCTGGTGTCCCGAAACTCTCGGTCGATCCATCGAAATGGGTGACTCGTATCGAACCTTTTTCAATCACGCTTTGCAGAAACCTGCCCAATATCGACATATATTCACTCCATTCCGGGGCACCACAGTCCCGTTGATTCAGATACCCGCATACCATTCATAATTGGCGACATCCTGCCAATAGCCACCTTTGCCTTCACCGATTCCGGCCAGTGACGCAACAGCTTGTATTCCGGTCACATATTTGGCGTGCTTATAACCCAATTGACGCTCGACTCTGAGCCGCAGCGGCGCTCCATTTGCAACCGGCAAGGCTTCTCCATTCAACCGGTGGGCCAATATCGTCTGCGGATGAAATCCGTCCAGCAGGTCGATACTTTCATAATAGGGCCGCCCGCCCAGTCTGTCGGCACAGTGAAAAACCAGAAACCGGGCGCTGTCTTGCAGGCGCGCGATATCGAGCAGGATTTTCACCGGCACGCCGGTCCATTGCCCGATCGCACTCCAGCCCTCGACGCAGTCATGGCGGGTGATCTGGGTTCGCTGTGGCAGGGATTGCAGGGCGGCCAGGCTGAAAATCTGTGGCTTGTCGAACAGTCCGGTCAGCCGCAACCGCCAATTGGCAAAGCCCTGCGCCGCGCTGGCCGCATATTCCGGCGTCGCCGGATCACGGCTGCCATTGGCCCGAAAGGTTGGCGACAGATCGGCAATACTATATTCGCTGGCCAGCTCCATCCGGTCACCCAGTGCTCGCTGTACCGCAAAATTGGCTGTTTCGGCGCTGGCTAGCATCTCCTGAAAGGCCGGATTGCGATTCAGGCCATCACAACCGGTGAGCAAGCTGCCAGCGCCAATCGCCGCGCTGGCGATCAATTTTCGCCGGGTAAGAATAGTCATCTGCTGGCCCCCTTGCCCTGCTTGCCGGTTATCATCGCCATGATTTGCCGGAAAGGTCGGGAAATCAAGACCATAGACATATGAATCAGGAAAAATAGCACCAGCAGAAACGCGGTGAAAAAATGAACCGACCGGGCCGATTGGCGGCCACCGAAAAGTTCGGTCAGAAACGGCCAATTGGCGTCCATCGCCGGGGACATGGCCAGCCCTGTCCATATCATCAGCGGCAGCAGGATGAAAATCACCCCGATATAGCTTAATTTCTGGATGACATTATATGGCTTGTCCGACGATTGCCGGATCGCCGGAATTTTGGTGTGATCACGAAAAGATCGCCAGATATGCGATGGTCGCCACTCCTCCCCCCGCATGTGCAAATCTTTCTGGATATGCCGGTTCCAGAGCGACCGGATCATGAACAGCGCCAGACCCAGGCTGAATATCCAGGCAAAGAAAAAATGCCAGCGCCGACCGTCGGCGAGACTGTAGTGCGAAGGAATGGTTGCCCAGCCCGGAAACGCCCATTTCTGTGTTCTGCCTTCACTGTCCTGCCAATTTCCCAGGAAACCGGTTGTCTCGACGCGCATTTCGCCCAGACGCAAATAGCCGATGCGGTCCGACGAGCCGACCGCCATCCAGGCATAGTCATCATTTGCACCATATTCGCCCCAGTAGAGCCGGGAATGGGCGTTGAAGATGGTCAGACCACTCATCAGCAGCACCAGCAGGCACAGCGCATTGATCCAGTGCCAGACCCGGGTGGTCAGGCGATGGCGAGGTTGGTGGGAAATAATGGCTTCCTCCGGCATGGTTGCACTCTAACCGCTGGTTCGACGTTGCCAAGCCTGTCGTTACAACCATCGGCTGTTGTATATTCACAACACAGCGAAACAGAATAACATTTATGACAAACTCAATGCGCTCATGCAGTTGTCATTCATATTTGTAAACTTATGTACATAGCCGACCGCGAAAGAAGAATTTGCCTATTAAAAAATTAGTGGTCTTTTAATCGTAATGTCAAAGAACAAAATAAATGAAAAATGTAATAATATGATCTACTATTGTACTATGTCTTCTTACATCTCCCGCAATGGTACAATAAAAAGTCGACTTTTCCGGTGTAAAAGCTACAGCAATAGATGGATATGACAATATTGATGTTGGTATAACCGGCGTCGATAATGTCGAAGGATTTCTTTATGGCGGCACTCTCGGCTATGACATCCAGTCGGGCAATCTAGTCTATGGTGCCGAACTGGAAGCAACGGAATCAACCGGTAAAATTTCCACCACAGGTGGTCGTATCGAAGCCGGCCGTGATCTTTACGCCGGTGGCCGTCTTGGCTATGTCCTCGGCGGCTCCACCCTGCTCTACGCAAAGGCAGGCTACACAAATGCACGCGTTTCCTCCCCCGGAATCGGTGGCGAAAATGGCGACGGCGTTCGTGTTGGCGCAGGTGTCGAGTATAAGAGCCCGATCCGAAAGTAGTTGAGCAATACCAGGATGTTGTGATTCAGTCCGTCTTTACGAAGAGATGGAGTGAACGATGACATGGACTGGTATTGCCCGGCGTGAGCATAGCCGGGAAGGGTT
>JABMNS010000270.1 GCA_013204445.1 Sphingomonadales bacterium | reverse complement strand
TGGCAAGATCATCTGCCAGCTCTGGCATATGGGCCGTATCGTCCACCCCGATTTCCTGAACGGCGAGAAGCCGGTCTCCGCTTCCGCGACGACCGCACCGGGCAGCGTCCGCACCTATGCCGGCAAGAGAGATTATGCCGAAGCACGGGCGCTTGAAATCAGCGAAATTCCCGGCCTGCTTGACGATTATCAAAATGCCGCGGAAAATGCCAAAAAGGCGGGTTTTGACGGTGTGCAACTGCATGCCGCCAACGGCTATCTTATCGACCAGTTCATCCGTTCCGGCACCAATTTGCGGACCGATGAATATGGTGGGCCGGCTGAAAACCGCGTCCGTCTGCTCGGCGAGATAACCCAGCGCCTAGTTGATGTCTGGGGCGGTGACCGCGTTGCTGTCCGCCTGTCTCCCAATGGCGATTCTCAGGGTGCGGATGACGCAACACCAGTTGAAACCTTTACCGCAGCCGCGAAATTACTCGATAAGATCGGCATCGCCTTTCTCGAACTGCGCGAGCCTCCTAGCCATGGCACCTATGGCAATACCGATGTGCCGCCTGTCAGCCCCTACATCCGGCCAGTGTTCAAGGGACCACTGGTGCTCAACAGTGACTATTTTTATGATAACGCGACTGCAGCGCTGGCCGAAAACAAGGCTGACGCGATCAGCTTTGGCCGGTCCTTCATAACCAATCCCGATCTGCCAGAACGCTTCCGCACCGGCACGGAACTGAACCCAATCGACTTCACGCCGACCTGGTACAGTCAGGGAACGGAAGGATATATCGATTATCCGACCATAGATCAGAAGGAGGCAGCGACTGCCTGAACGAAGGTCGCCTTGTTAAAAGGCGCTTTGCAGGCGGCGGAACATGTTCTGAACCGCTGACTCGGCCTCCATTTCCTGCTCCATGCGCGTCGAAAGACGCTGCAGGCGCTGGAACAATTCTTCGCTGGCCATGACAATCTGACGCGCTTCCGCCGGAAAAAGATCCGCCATCGACTGGTCGGTGCTTGGCGCCTGACCGAGCGCGCGATCATAGTTCCAGGCTTCTGCCTCGGATAATCGCCCGCTGTGCAGGGCTTTCTGGTTCAAAAGCCAAGCGATGCAGTGCATCAATCTTGTGGTCACTTTCAGCGATTCACAGGAAAAGGACACGGCGAGAAGATTGTCCGGATCGGGCTCTTCATTAAAGCGGCCCGATTCAAAATAGGACCGCGCCTCGTCCGCCAGCAACATCGCTTCGGTATAAAGGGCGTCCATCAATTTCAATGTCAAACGGGATTCGCGATCTGCCATTTTTCTACCTTAGCAAAACATCGGCCCCGGTTGACAGTTAATTTTGAGCTTCCGACCGGTCCAAGACGCGTCTGTTTCAAACTGACACGTGAAAGATTCCGGGGTTAATTGGTGGATAGCTTTGGTTAACGAATGGCAGGCCCGCAGAACAGCCGGTGCCTCAGGCAATAATGTCGGGAATGAGTTGGTTTTCCAGCAAGATGATACGATCGCGCAATTGCAATTTTCTTTTCTTGAGTCGCGCCGTGCGGAGCTGATCCGGACTGCCTGCTTCAACCAGCGCGGCAATCGCCTCGTCGAGATCGCGATGCTCAATTTTCAGCAGTTCGAGCCGCGTTTGCAACTCTTCATCGCTCATCCCCATTCTGGATCAATCTTCCTCTTGCGTCGGTGCAACAATTTTGCAATCTTCATCTTATTCACGGTTCAAGTCTAAACCAAGGCAATTTAATCATGAAGACGGACGCCAAAGCAGATTGGCGGGTACAGCAGGAAAGGAAACTTTCGTCCTCTTTCAATTTCAAAAGTAACATTTTTGAGGAGAATTTAATGATTCAGAATCACATGTCAGCTTTGCGCGAAAAGCATGAAGCGCTGGAACGCAAGATCAATGAAGAAGAAACTCGACCGCTTCCCGACACGATTCGAATCCACAGCCTTAAAAAAGAGAAGCTCCGACTGAAAGAAGAACTGCTGAATTAGCCTTGAGTGGGCGCCGACGCTCACACTGAATTAATATCGAAAAAATCTGCTTTGGTCGAAAGGCTGCTTTTCGACATCGCACTCATGTGGGCTTTCTGCTAGACAAAGATCATGACCACAACAGACCCCTCGAGCACCAAGACCGCCCGCAATATCCTGACCGGCCTGCGGTCGATCATGGCGTCGCGTGGCAATGCCCAGACAAAATTGAATCAGGTCGTCGAAACCGTTGCCGAGGCGGTCAACAGCGAGGTCTGCTCAATCTACTTGCGCCGCGACGGCCTATTGGAGTTGTTTGCTACCCGCGGACTCAATGCAGAAGCGGTTCACGTCACAAAACTCGCCATGGGTGAAGGGCTTACCGGTTATATCGCAAAGAATGTCGAGACGCTGAATCTTGACGAGGCGGCGAGTCATCCCGATTTCCAGTATCGGCCGGAAACTGGCGAAGAAAAATTTCACAGCTTTGCCGGCGTGCCGATTATCCGCAATCAACAGGCAATTGGTGTTTTATGTGCCCAGCATGTCGAACCGCGCCGCTATTCCGAAGTAGAGATTGAAGCCTTTCAAACGGCTGCGATGGTCCTGTCAGAATTGATTACCAGCGCTGAATTGGTCGATGACAATCTCGCAGAAGAAAGCGCGTCACTAGACAATGGCGCCAACCGTCTGAGCGGCTTGCAACTGGTCAAGGGCAAGGCCCGCGGCCACGCGGTCTTTCACCAGCCACGGGTAAAAATCGAACATACGGTGGCGGAGGATACTGAGGCCGAACGGCACCGTGTCTATTCAGCATTCGACAAAATGCGCGACCAGATAGACCAAATCACCAGTCAGGCAGAATTCGGGGTCGGCGGCGAGCATGAGGAAGTGCTCGAGACATATAAGATGTTTGCCTATGATGAAGGCTGGAGCCGGCGCATCAATGAAGCCATCGACAGCGGTCTGACCGCTGAAGCGGCGATCGAAAGAGTACAACAGCATACCAGGATGCGCATGCGGCAAATTGATGATCCGCTCTTGGCGGAGCGCATGCATGATCTGGAAGACCTCGCCAACCGCCTGCTGCGCATTGTTTCCGGACAAATGGGTACCGCAGCCAAAATGGGCTTGCGGCAGGACACGATTTTGATTGCCCGCAATCTGGGTCCAGCAGAACTGCTCGAATATGACCGGCGCAAATTGAAGGGCGTTATCCTCGAAGAAGGCTCACTGACCGCCCATGTCACAATCATCGCGCGTGCGATGGGTATCCCCATCCTCGGCCAGGTCAAGAATATCCGACAAGTAGTGCGGGAAGACGACCATCTTCTCCTCAATGTCGACGAAAAAGCAGTGTTTGTCCGGCCCAGCCCCTCGATGGAGGATGCGTTTGAAGCACAGTTGGAGCTCAGTCAGAAAAAGCGCGCCGCATATTCCGAACTGCGCGACAAGGAAGCGGTGACAAAAGACGGTGTGCGGATCACGGTCAATATCAACGCCGGCTTGCGCGACGATTTGGCTTTGCTCAACCTGACCGGTGCCGACGGTATCGGGCTGTTCCGGACCGAATTTCAGTTTCTGGTCGCCGCAACGATGCCGGGACGGGCTGGCCAGACTCGTTTCTATCGTGATGTGCTGGATGCAGCCGGCGACAAGCCGGTTGTATTTCGCACGGTCGATATCGGAGGTGACAAGCCGCTCCCTTATTTTCAAACCAGCGACTCCAAAGAGGATAATCCGGCCATGGGCTGGCGGGCAATTCGCATTGGCCTTGAACGAGATGCCCTGATGAAAGTGCAGGCGCGGGCCTTGATCGAGGCAGCGGCAGGACGGAAACTGAATGTCATGTTCCCGATGGTCGCAGAGCCTTGGGAATTTGATCAAGCCAAGGCGGTATTCGAAAACCAGCGCGTCTATCTGCACAGCCAGAAAAAGAGACTGCCTTCATCGATCCGATATGTCGCCATGCTCGAGGTCCCGGCGCTAGCAGAATGTCTTGATTTGATGGCAGACCGGCTCGACTTTCTGTCGGTCGGGACCAATGACCTCACCCAGTTTCTTTTTGCCGCAGACCGGAGCAATCCGAAATTGGCCGAGCGGTTTGACTGGATGAGTCCGGCCATCCTCAGATTCTTGAGCCGCGCGTCAGACAACGCGGAACGGTTCGACATTCCTTTCGGCGTGTGCGGAGAAATGGGTGGCCGGCCCTTGGACGCTTTGGCGCTATTGGGATTGGGCATTCGCAATTTGTCCATCACACCTGCTTCGGTTGGTCCGATCAAGGCGATGGTGCGTTCGCTCGATCTCGGCCAAGTCAAACTGGAAGTTGAAGCTATTTTGAAGGAAGCGCCTGCCGAACCACGGTTGCGTCTGGAGCAATGGGCAAATCAGCACAATATTGACTTAGACTGATCAGTTTTCTGCCAATCAGTCGACAAATTTTCCGCTGAATGGCCCAAAATGGTGAAATGCAGCATCTCAACCATGATTGTCATTGACTTTTGCTGCCCAAACTGGCCTTTTTCCAAGGAATATCCGGGAAGTGCGAAAAGGGTCGCAAAATGATCCGGCCAAGGGAGTCTTGAGTGGCCGAAGAAACCAATGAAGACGAAAATGTCGAGTTGCATCTGCACAGCACAGGTGAATTATTGCGCCGTGCGCGGGAGCAGAAAAATCTTTCGCTGGAAGATGTCGCCAAAAAAACCCGGATTCCGCAGCGCCATCTGGCGTCGATCGAATGCGGGGATTTTGAAGCTCTGCCCGGACGAACTTATGCTATTGGCTTTGCCAAATCCTACGCTCGGACAGTCGGCCTGGTCGATGCTTCCATCGGCAGCCAGTTACGCGCGGAGATGGATGAACAGGGTCACGCCGCTTACCAGCCCGAAGTCAGCGGATATGCTCCGGCCAACCCATCCAGCATTCCACCCCGCTATCTGGCATGGACCGCGGCCGGCATCGGGATATTGGTGCTTGTTGGCTATCTGGTCTGGCGCACGTTGATCCTCAATCCAGGTGACCTGACAGGAATCGCGGACAGCGAATCTGCGACACCGATGGAAACCGTTTCGAGAAATCCCAATCCGCAGAACGTCGAGAATCTCGACCCGACACCGGCAACTGAGGGAACCGTGGTGCTGACTGCAACCGAACCGATCTGGATGAAAATCTATGATGCCGAGGGCAAGCGGCTGTTCGAAAATGAGATGGCCGCCGGGGACACTTTCACTGTTCCGGCTGAAGCCGACAATCCTCAGATCCTGACCGGACGTCCCGATGCGCTGACCGTCACCATAGACGGCCAAGTAGTTCCGCAACTGGGCACTGCAGAGCGGACTATCAAGGATGTCGGAGTCAGCGCGGCAGCTTTGCTTTCCCGAGGGAAAGCTAGCAATCCAGCCGCCGATTTATCGGCTGATTGAGGAACGCACGAATCAATAGGTGAAGCGGCGAGCGGGCGGAACGCGCCGGCCAGATGGGATAATTTTCTCTACCTTTCAGAATAGTATATGGTTAATATACGGCAAATCAGCGGAGGCCTCGATGAAGACATTTGGTATCACTATCCTGCTCACCAGCTTGCTTATCAGCACGCCTGTGTCGGCCCAGAACGTAAATATAGATCAGCGAGTCGATCGGCTTGAGCAAGAAATGCGTGCCGTTCAGCGCAAGGTTTTTCCCGGCGGTTCGACGCGCTATTTCGAACCCGAAATCACGGCGGAAAGTGGCCCTGCATCGCCCACGACCGCCATCACGACGTCGGCCGTAACCGACTTGATCGCACGGGTCGATGCGCTGGAGGCCAGCTTGGCCAACCTCACCGGTCAAGTTGAGGAAAATGGGTTTCGGTTGAAAAAAATTGAAGACCGGTTGGCCGCGACGGAAGCGCCAGCGGTTAGCCCGCCAGCCACGAGCAACAACGAATCTGCGCCGTTAGCCGCTCCAAAAAAAGCACAAGCAGCGGCGCCGGAGGCTGCGCCTGATCCAAAGCGGGTTGTCGGCGTCGCCGCGATCATCATGCCGGACACCGGGGATGCCGCGGAAGATGCCTATATTTATGGATATCGACTGTGGGAATCACAATTCTATCCAGAAGCGCAGGCGCAGCTGAAGAAGATGGTCGAGGATCATGCCAGCCATCCGCGCGCGAGTTTCGCTCAGAATTTGCTCGGCCGCGCCTATCTTGATGATAGCAAGCCCGCGCTGGCTTCGGTTGCCCTATATGAAAATTACCAGAAAAGACCACGGGGAGAACGCTCGCCGGACAGCCTCTATTTTCTGAGCACCGCACTGGTGCAACTGGGCAAGAAAAGCGATGCTTGTCGGGTATTGGCGGAAATGCAGGATGTTTATCCCGAGGTCGCCAGTGGCCGGCTTGCTGATCGCGTGGCATCGGGCAAGGCTGCCGCCAACTGCAAATAGATCATGGATGATGCAGCCGCCTCGCTCGACCAACGCTTTGTAGAGGCACTGGACCGGCTGATTCCCGGGCTTGAATCGAATGACCAGAAACTGGGCCTGGCCATTTCCGGTGGCCCCGACAGTCTGGCTCTGCTGTTGTTGGCATTACAAGCCTGGCCGGGCAGGATTGCCGCTGCAACCGTAGATCATGGCTTGCGCCCTGCCGCTCGCACGGAAGCGGAATTTGTAGCATCGATTTGCCGCAAACGCGTTATCCCTCACGAAATACTGCGGCCAGTGGTTCCTATCCGCGGCAGCATTCAGAGCGCGGCACGACACGCGCGCTACGGATTGCTGAACGACTGGATGAAGGAAAACCATATCCACTGGCTGGCGACCGCCCATCATGCCGATGATCAGCTGGAAACTATGATCATGCGTATATTGCGCGGCAGCGGCGTTGACGGGATGTCGGGCATAAGGGAAAAACGGGCCAATATTATCCGGCCCCTGCTCCATTTTCAAAAATCAGAACTGATTTCCTACGTCGCCAGCCATGGCCTCGACGCGGTCAACGACCCCTCGAATCGAGATCAGGGCTATGATCGTGTACGGGTGCGCGATGCGCTTGAGGACCTTGAAGGCTTTGACACCCGGCTCGCCAGCCAGAGTGCAAGTGCAATAAGTGCCGCGCGCGAGGCCATCGAATGGATGGTCGCACGGCTTGCCAAGGAACACATCACCACCACAGATTTTGGTTGCTCACTCTCGCAGACCGCGTTTCCATCCGAGATTCAACGGCGGCTCCTGCTCAAATGCCTGCATATTTGTGATCCCGCATTATCCCCGCGCGGCAACCAGATTGACCAGACGATCATCGCGATGGAAAAGGGCGAAACCGTCACACTGGGTGATATATTGTGCCGGGGCGGCGAAAATTGGCGCTTCCAACCTGCTCCGAAGCGCCGGAATAACTGAACCACTAACCGGCTGATGCCGGTAGGTTCATGGCTTGGGGCTGAAGCCAGCTTTGTTTGGCTTTGTATGTTTGTCCAAATAATTGAGGATCACTTCGTCTGTGA
>JABMNS010000269.1 GCA_013204445.1 Sphingomonadales bacterium | reverse complement strand
GATTTTCGTCAATTTCGATGCTGATGCGATGCCGCTCAAACAATGGCTCGGGCCGGTCTGGGAAGAATGGAAAGAGTTTCGCTTTGACAAGATCAAGCTCGCCGCGCGCCATAGCTTCGACCTAAAGTGCAACTGGAAGGTGGCAATGGAGGCCAATATGGAGGTTTACCATGTCCCCTTCATCCATCCCGACACGGTCGCACCTTTGGTTGATAGCAAACGCAATGTGAACACCCTCTACCCGAATGGCCACGCCCGGATGCTGGCCCCCGCGCCCGAACAGACAGACCGCGAGCATGTCCGTGCCATCGACAGCCCGCCCAACTGGCAGGAGATCGAAGGAGTCGGCGAATTGGGCCGGACCTGCACACAAAGCTACACAATGTTCCCCAACTGGGTGTCGCCGCTGAGCAATTATTTTGTCCCGCCCCTAATTTTCTGGCCGACGTCGCTCAATACGACGCGGATAGAGCTGGTGACCATGGCGATGGACTGGGGTGATGGACCAGCACCAGATCTCTGGACCGTCCCCGACGCTAGCAAGCCCAATGGCCGCGATATGTCGCCGATCATCCTCGAGGATACGCAATTTGGCGAAATGATCCAGAAATCGATGGAAAGCGATGGCTTCAAAAGCGTCCCGTTGAGCTATCAGGAAGCGCGCATCTACAGCTTCCATCAGACGTGCGACAAGATGATCGGCCTCAACCGGGTGCCGGAACATCTCGCCGTCGAGCAGGTGATTGGCGAGAATTGGGTCTTTCCCAATGATCCCCGCGTCGCCGAGATGGAACAGATGGAAGCCGCAGAATAATCTTACGAAACACGGCATCGGCGCAGGCCGGGACAAGGAGCAACAATGGGACGGGTTCAGGATAAGATCATATTGCTGACCGGCGGCGCGATGGGCCTTGGCAAGGCTTGCGCACGACGCTTGGCCCAAGAAGGCGCGCGCGTGCTGATCACTGATCACAATGCGGAAGCCGGAGCGGCAACCGCTGCGGAACTGGGTACCAATGTCGATTTTCTGGAGCAGGACGTGACCGATCCCGCTCGCTGGAACGAAGTGATTACCCATGTCGAGGCAACATACGGCAGGCTCGACGTGCTGGTCAACAATGCCGCCGTGACGGTCTTCGGTTCGATAGCAGACGTGAGCTACGAAGATTTCCGGCGCTGTTACACAGTCGATGTCGACTCGATATTTCTGGGTTGCAAGGCGGCCCTGCCGCTGATGAGCAAGACGGGCGGATCGATCATCAACTTTTCATCCGCCGCTGCAATCAACGCCAGCGCCGATCTGGTTGCCTATAACAGCGCTAAGGCAGCGATCCCGATGCTCACCAAATCCGTCGCGCTCTATTGCGCACGCGAGAAAAATGGCATCCGGGTCAACGCCGTGCTTCCAGGCACGATCATGACGCCCAATGTTCGCAGCGTTATCGACGGCACGCCCAATCCTGCGGAAACGGAGGAACTGTTCAGCTTGGCTCAGCCGATAGGCCATATGGGGGAGCCGGATGATGCGGCGCATCTCGTGGTGTATCTCGCCTCCAACGAAAGCAAATTCGCCACCGGAGCCGCATTTGCCGTTGATGGTGGCCTGAGCATATAGTACGGACCGGCGGTCGGGAGATGACGGCAATATCTTTATATTGCACCAAAGCCTAGCCTTTCGCTCGTCTAGTCCCTAAATGCTCAAACATGCATTTTCTCGATCAAGCCAAAATCTATGTGAGTTCCGGTCAGGGCGGGCCTGGCGCTGTCAGTTTCCGGCGCGAAAAATATATTCAATATGGCGGCCCCGACGGCGGCAATGGCGGCAAAGGGGGCGACATCGTCTTTCTTGCGGTGGAAGGCCTCAACACGCTGATCGACTTTCGCTATGCCCAGCATTTCAAGGCCCCGCGCGGTAAGGGCGGCGCTGGCCGCAATCGGACCGGCGCCGGCGGCGATGATCTCGTCGTCAAGGTGCCCGTGGGCACACAGATACTGTCGGAAGACAAAGAACAAGTGCTGCTTGATTTCACGCATGAGGGTCAGAAAGCGATGTTCCTCGAAGGCGGAATTGGTGGACGCGGCAATGCCAGCTACAAAAGTTCAACCAACCGCGCGCCGCGCCAGCATCAGCCCGGCGAACTCGGCGAAGAAGCAGCCGTCTGGTTGCGGCTCAAGCTGATTGCCGATGCAGGCCTGATTGGTCTCCCCAATGCCGGTAAATCGACGCTCATCAACAAAGTGACCAACGCGGGCGCTAAAGTCGGCGCTTATCCATTCACCACCATCCATCCGCAGCTCGGCGTGGTCCGGCATAAGAGTCGTGAATTCGTGCTCGCCGACATTCCCGGACTGATCGAGGGGGCCGCAGACGGAGCCGGCATTGGCGACCGCTTTCTGGGCCATATCGAGCGGTGCAAAATATTGCTACATCTGGTCGACGCGACCGGTGACGATCCGGTCCAAGCCTGGAAAACGGTCAGCAAAGAGCTTGAGAAATATGGCGGTGGGCTGTCTGAGAAACCGCAGATACTAGCGCTCAACAAGGCAGATCTGCTGGATGATGACCTGATGGCTGACATTGCCGATCAATTGCGCGCCGCCGGTGCGGAACATGTTCTGCCGGTATCTGGTGCAACCGGCACTGGACTGGACGCCGCTCTCGACAAAATCCTTGAAGCGGTTGGCGAGAATAGTTCGATCGAACGCAAGGGCCAACCGACGCGCGCCTCAGGTGAAGAGGATAAAGCCAAGGATTGGTCGCCGCTGTGAATGCCGCAAAGCGGGCTACGATTGTCGTCAAAGTAGGGTCTTCTTTGCTCGTCGGCGAGGACGGGAAAGCACGCCGGGCATGGCTGGAAACGCTGGTTGCGGATATCGCCAAACGCCATCAGGCGGGCGACAATATCATCATCGTCTCATCGGGATCGATTGCCCTTGGCGCACGCACGCTTGGCCTCGAAAAAGGCGGGCGGGCCAGTTTGGCCGACGCACAGGCAGCAGCGTCCATCGGCCAGATCGCATTGAGCAGCCTGTGGTCGGAACTGCTCGGAGACCATCAGCTCACTGCCGCCCAGATGCTGCTAACGCTCGATGATATGGAAGATCGCAAGCGCTATCTCAACGCAACCGCAACGCTGGAAAAGCTGCTCGAACATCGTGCCATTCCGGTAATCAACGAAAATGACAGCGTCGCCACCGACGAGATTCGCTTTGGTGACAATGACCGGCTGGCCGCCCGGGTGGCTCAAGCTGCTGCGGCTGACCGCGTCCTGCTCCTTTCTGATATAGACGGCCTCTACGATCGTAGGCCGGGCAGCGAAACCAGCGGACAATTTATCGGCATGGTCGAGACCGTCGATGAGTCGATCATGGCGATGGCGGACGGCAGTTCCTCATCCGGCCTGGGGTCGGGCGGGATGACATCCAAGCTGGAAGCGGCAAAAATCGCCAATCTCGCCGGGATTGAACTGTCGATCATCTCGGGCCGGGAAGACCATCCGCTGGAACGCTATGCGCTCACCAATGTTGGCACCTTGTTCAAGGCCGGAGATGGTGCCAATGCTCGCAAGGCTTGGCTTGGGGGCCGACTCACCTCGGCAGGCACAATAACCATTGATACCGGCGCCGTCGCAGCCTTGCAATCCGGCAGCAGCCTTCTCGCAGCAGGGATCATCAGCATTAATGGCCAGTTTGAACGTAGCGATGTGATCGAGATCAAGGACCCGAGCGGCCTTACGATTGCGCGCGGTCTGGCCGAATATGACGCACTCGATTGCGCCAAAATCATCGGCCGCCGCAGCTCCGAATTGGAGGCTCTGTTAGGTTATACCCCGCGCAGCGCGGTGGTTCATCGCAACCAGATGGTGCTGGTCTAGTCAGCATGGCTGGTTCCTCGCAAAAAACAATCGCAATCACTGGCGCGACCGGCTTTGTAGGCAGTCGGATGCTTGATCTGGTGGTTCGCGAGGGATATGATGCTCGCGCCCTGACGCGGCGCAAACAGGATGACCGTCCCGGCATCACATGGGTGCGCGGTGCACTGGATGACGCAGCGAGTCTTGCAGACTTGTGCAGCAGCGCCGATATCGTTCTGCACATTGCCGGAGTCGTTAACGCCTCGGGCCGGGCCGGTTTCGAGTCTGGCAATGTCGCGGGGACTCTGGCTGTTGTGGAAGCCGCCAAACAGGCCGGGACAAAACGATTCATCCACGTCTCTTCACTGGCAGCCACCCAGCCGCTGCTGTCGATCTACGGCGAGACCAAGGCCAAGGCCGAAAAAATAATCTCGATCAGCGGGCTCGACTGGACGATCATCCGCCCGCCCGCCGTCTATGGACCCGGCGACGGCGAGTTTCTGGATCTGTTCAAAATGGCCAGGCTGGGATTTGTCACCCTGCCACCCAATACCGATGGCCGCCTGTCCGTCATCCATGTCCAAGATCTGTGCCGCGCGCTGCTCGCGCTTTTGCCAGAACAGAACGATCTGACGGCCCAGATATATGAAGTTGATGACGGCAAGCCGGGCGGCTGGACGCAGGCCAGTTTTGCCCAGGCAATCGGCTGGGCGATCGGCAAACGTATTTCTGCTGTCGGGATACCCAAATGGCTGTTGCGCCTGGGTGCCAGGGTTGATCGTCTGCTACGCCGGGACAAGGCCAAGCTTACCGCAGACCGGGTCAACTATTTTTGCCATGATAACTGGACGATTGATCCGCAAAAGCGGCTGCCGACACAATTGTGGCAACCGCAGATCGAAACCCGCCAAGGCCTCAAGGATACGGCAAATTGGTATCGCCAGAATGATTGGATGTGATGAATTTCAAAGGATCGAACCGACGAACTGTTCGTAAACATATGTGATGAAAGTCAGGGTCAGGCCGACCAGAAACACCCGGTAGGCCCAGCCGAGAAAACGGTATTTCTTGCGGCCCAGCAATATCCCCATCTGATAAATGTCGCGCAGCATCGCGCGGTAGACAGTTTCCTGGGTCTCAAATTCCTTGTTCAACAGGTGATCGATAAATTCCTCTTCCGACAGACTGCTGAACCCGCCAAAAAACAGCAGATTGGTCGGGCCATCGCTGCGCGGGGCAAAGGACGGCATCACCGCGATCGCAGCCAGACCAGCGGATGCAAAGGCGGCAATCGCCAGGATCATCAGCGGAAGCGAAAGATCGCCGGTCCGGCTTTGGCCGACAGCCAGCGTAAAGACGATGAACGTCGCCCCGATCAGCATATTGGCTTTATGGTCGGCCATCATGCTCAGTTGGACATGATGTTGCTGGGTCGTCCGCAGCGCGTAGACCGCATCATCCGGCCATTTTCTCTCGTCCGCCATATATTTTCCCTAAGCTTTTAAGAAGGTGGCACAAACGACGCATTTGGGCAAGCTGATGCCACTTTTGCGCCTTATTCGCTTGCCAATGGGACGTGTCCGTTGGCAAAGGTCAAGCAAGGCAATTTGGCCAGTGACACTAGGGAAGCATTATATGGCAAATCGCGAAGAAATCATGGCCAAGATCAGCGAGCTGATCGGGCCGTTCAACAACAAGGGCGTCGAACTGTCGGCAGCCACGACCTTTCAGGGCAATCTCGAATGGGACAGCCTAACAGTCATGGACTTTGTCGCTGCCGTCGAAGATGAATTTGACATCATCATCACCATGAACATGCAGGCCGAGATCGAGACGGTCGGCCAGCTCGCCGATGCCGTCACCAAGTTGATGGAAAACTGAAGCTAAACACCCGTTCGCCCTGAGCTTGTCGAAGGGTCGCTCGAGCGGGTGGCTCATAGTTCGACAGGCTCAGCACGAACGGAAGTAAAGAATGACCGATCTACTCAGTAAATTTGATCCGCTCATCCAAGAGCGCGAAAACCTCTTAGCGACGGGCGTTAAAGACCCATTTTCGCTGGTGATGGAGGAAGTGCTCTCACCCACGGTCGCGATTTGCGATGGCAAGGAAACCATTCTCCTCGGCACCTATAATTATATGGGCATGACCTTTGACGATGACGTTCGTCAGGCTGGCTTGAAAGCGCTGGAAGAATTCGGATCCGGAACTACCGGCAGCCGGGTGTTTAACGGCACCTACAGCCTCCACCGCGATTGCGAAGAAGCGCTCAAGGAATTTTACGCGATGGACCATGCGATGGTCTTTTCCACCGGCTATCAGGCGAATCTGGGTATTATCTCCACGCTTGCCGGCAAGGGCGATTATGTCATTCTCGACATCGACAGCCATGCCTCGATTTACGATGGCTGCGCGATGGGCAATGCCGAGATTGTCGCCTTTCGCCACAATGATGTCGAAGCGCTGGAAAAACGGCTGAGACGCCTGCCTGCAGAAGCCGGTAAACTGGTTGTCCTCGAAGGCGTCTATTCGATGCTCGGCGACGTCGCGCCGCTCACGGAGATGATCCGCGTCTGCAAGGAAAACGGCGCCATGGTGCTGGTGGACGAAGCCCACTCGATGGGCTTTATCGGCGAAAATGGCCGCGGCGTCTCAGAGGCGCAGGGTGTGATTGATGATGTCGATTTCATCATCGGCACGTTCAGCAAAAGCGTCGGCACGGTCGGCGGTTTCTGTGTCTCCAACCATCCGAAATTCGAGATATTGCGGCTGGTCTGCCGCCCCTATGTGTTCACCGCGAGCCTGCCACCCAGCGTGATGGCGACGGCGAGCACGTCAATCCGCAAACTGATGCACAGCGGCAACAAGCGCGCGCATCTCTGGGAGAATAGCAAGAAATTGCACCAGGGCCTGCGCGATCTCGGCTTCACCCTCGGCACGCCGGAAGCGCAAAGCGCGATCATCGCGGTGATCATGCCCGATCTCGAAAAAGGTGCGATGATGTGGCAGGCTTTGCTCGCCGAAGGGCTTTATGTGAACCTAGCTAGACCACCGGCGACCCCGGCCAATATGACGCTGCTGCGCTGTTCGCTCTGTGCGGAACATACGGGCGAGCAGGTTGACCAGATTTTGGGGATGTTTGAAGCCGCTGGTAAGGCGGTTGGAGCGATCTAGCGGACATGGCGGGGCCCATACACATAGAACAACGCGGCGCAATTGAAATTCTTTCACTCAATCGTCCTGACAAACTCAACACGATGAACGAAGACATGATCTTCGCGCTGCAGGATTATTTTCGCGGACTTCAGAAACGCCTCGACGTGCGGGTCGTTCTGTTGCGTGCCAAAGGGCGGGCTTTTTGTGCCGGCCTCGATATCGGCGGCTGGAAGAATGATGGCTCGCGCGGAAAGGTGCAGCATGTCTGGAACACCCAGCGCTCCATTGCCACGGTGATGCAGTTGATGCGGCAATGCCCGCAACCGATTATCGCGCTGGCCCAGGGCGCAGCCTGTGGCGGCGGCTTCTCGCTATTGCTCGCCAGCGACGTCCGCTATGGCGCCCCGAGTCTGAAAATGAATGCGGCCTATATCAAGATCGGCCTCGGCGGCTGTGACATGGGGTCGAGCTATTTCCTGCCGCGCATGGTCGGCGCGTCGATTGCGTCCGAACTTATCCTGACTGGCCGCTTCATCCATGCCGAACGGGCCGAAAAACATGGCCTAATAAGCGAAGTTGTCGAGGAAGACAAATTGCTCTCGACCGGACTGTTCCTGGCCGAGGAAATGCTGGATACTGCCCCGATGGGCCTGCGTCTGTCCAAGGATGCCTTGAATCGCAATATTGATGCGCAGAGTTTTGAAGCGGCGCTCGCCATCGAAGACCGGCAGCAGGTGATGCTCTCGATGACCGAGGACAGCCGCGAGGCGGCAAAAGCGTTTTTTGCCAAGCGCAAACCCGATTACAAGGATCGGTGAGTTGTACCGTTCGTCCTGAGCCTGCCGAAGGACCGCCATGGTAAGCGGTGCAACGGTCCTTCGACAGGCTCAGGACGAACGGTACTTGATCTGTACTATTTGATCGCACCACCCATAATCAACCGCGGTAGCATCACCAGCGCGCCCAGGATCGGCCATTTGCGTTGCCAAGGTTTGATTACATAATTGGTCCCGGCGTGGCGGTTGATCTTCCAAGCGAGATAATCGATACCGCCGGCATAGGTGGCGGATGCCTTGGCAAGCCTGGCGAGAGTCAAAACCTTGCCGTTGCGCCGCAATTGCCGCCATCTTTTTTCGACCGCATCACGAGAAGCAATAATTTTGAGTTTTTTACCCTG
>JABMNS010000268.1 GCA_013204445.1 Sphingomonadales bacterium | reverse complement strand
TTCGGATAGCAGATTTTAAGTCTGCTGCGTCTACCATTTCGCCACGTCCGCACCGGTAGCTCCAACCTGAAGCTGGAGCCTAGCGACAAGCATTATTGCACGCGTGTGGTCAAGTGCGCAGACGTAAAATATCAGAATATTTCAGGGTCTAGTCCTTGTTCAGGCGCTCTCGGATTTCCTTGCCGGGCTTGAAATAGGGCACTCGCTTGGCCGGAACCTCCACCGATTCCCCGGTGCGCGGGTTACGACCGGTGCGCGGTTTCCTCTGGCGAGTCGAGAAGGCACCAAATCCGCGGAGCTCTACCCGGCCGCCTTCAGCCAGTTTCTGGCTGATCTGGTTGAAAAACAGGTCGACGATTTTTTCGATTTCGTCCGGCTTCAGTTCCGGATTCTCTTCTGCAAGTTTTTCCAATAATTCAGAACGTATCATCGGTGCGCCTTTCCGATTCCCGGTCGATCCGGCGGTTTCCCTTGACAGAGACTCGAAGGATCTTGTTGCCTGTTATCTTTTACATACCCTAGATGCCAGAAATTACGTCTATTTTCAATGGTCTTAGCAGATTTGTAAAAAACAGTTGTGAAATGGGACATGGCAAAGAAAAAGCCCACCCCGGTGAAGGGGCGGGCTTTTTTGTAATCGGGTCCTGTGGTCGAAGGATTATTCTTCCTTCTTCTTCAGCGCGGCACCCAGAATGTCGCCCAGGCTTGCACCGGAATCGGTTGAACCAAATTGTTCCACAGCCTGTTTCTCTTCTGCCAGCTGATGTGCCTTGATCGAGAAATTCGGTTTCTTCGAACGATCGAAACCGGTGATCATGGCGTCCAGCTTCTGGCCGACCTGGAAGCGGTCGGGACGCTGTTCGTCGCGGTCGCGGCCCAAATCGTTGCGCTTGATGAAGCCGGTTGCGCCATCGTCGCCCATCTGGACTTCGAGGCCACCATCGCGCACTTCGAGTACGGTGACGGTTGCCACCGAACCCTTCTTAAGGCCGCCGGTATCGGCACCGCCCATGGCAGGTGCACCTTTTTCAAGCTGTTTCATGCCAAGCGAGATGCGTTCTTTTTCAACATCAATGTCGAGAACGATCGCTTTTACCTGCTCACCCTTATGGTGGAGGTTGAGCGCGTCTTCTCCGGAAATGCCCCAGGCGATATCGGACATGTGAACCATGCCGTCGACGTCACCTTCAAGACCGATGAACAGACCGAATTCGGTCGCGTTCTTGACTTCGCCTTCAACCGTGCTGCCGACCGGATGGGTATCCGCAAAGTCGGTCCAGGGGTTGGATTGCGCCTGTTTGAGTCCCAGAGAAATCCGGCGCTTCTCGGTATCGACTTCGAGAACGATGACCTCCACTTCCTGAGAAGTGGAAACGATCTTGCCCGGGTGTACGTTCTTCTTGGTCCAGCTCATTTCGGAGACATGAACCAGGCCTTCGATGCCCGCTTCGAGTTCGACAAAAGCGCCATATTCGGTAATATTGGTAACCGAACCTTCGAGCTTGGTGCCAACCGCATATTTTTCGGTAGCGCTGTCCCAGGGATCGCTCTCGAGCTGTTTCATGCCAAGCGAGATGCGCTGCGTGTCCTTGTTGATCTTGATGATCTGAACTTTCAGCGTGTCGCCGATGTTGATCATCTCGTTCGGGTGATTGACCCGTTTGTAGCTGAGATCGGTAACATGGAGCAGGCCATCAATTCCGCCGAGATCAACAAATGCACCATAATCGGTGATGTTCTTGACCACGCCTTCGGTAACCTGACCTTCGGCCAGGCTATCGATGAGACCCGAACGCTGTTCGGCGCGGGTTTCTTCGAGGATGGCACGACGTGAGACAACGATATTGCCGCGCTTGCGATCCATCTTCAGGATCTGGAATGGCTGGGCGATGTCCATCAACGGAGTCACGTCGCGTACCGGACGGACGTCGACCTGGCTGCCGGGTAGGAAGGCGACAGCGCCATCAAGGTCGACCGTAAAGCCGCCTTTGACCCGGCCGAAGATAATGCCTTCGACGCGATTGCCTTCGTCATGTTCTTTTTCAAGCTTGTCCCAGCTCGCTTCGCGGCGTGCGCGGTCGCGGGACAACATGGCTTCGCCGTTCACATTTTCAATGCGGTCGACATAGACTTCGACTTCGTCACCGATAGCGAGAGTGGATTTTTGACCGGGTGCGGCAAATTCGCGCAGCGCCACACGGCCTTCTGATTTCAATCCCACATCGATGACAGCCATGTCATTTTCGATGCCGGTTACGGTGCCTTTGACGACGCGACCTTCAAAACCCTGATCTTCGCCACCGAGTGATTCGTTTAACATTGCCGCGAAATCGTCGCGGGTTGGAAATGCCGTTGAGGCCATATGGTTTATTCCTTGATAGTCAATTTTTCTGGCCAGGCGGTTGGTTCCGCCGGTCTTGGACCAAAATTGCCGCGAGCACCTCATGTGACCGCCGCATCCATCAGATAACTGCCAATATTGATGCATGCTAGACCAAGCGCATATGCCAAACGCCGCGCTAAAGCCGGGGCGGTTCTTTACCAGCCCGTCTCGCACATCATTTGTCTGCTATGCCGGATCTTTGTCGCGCCGGCTGCTTGTCTTTGCATTCACCAAGACGATTGCCTGCCGAATGGCGGCGTCTATAGTCAAATCGGTGGTATCAAGCAAGTCTGCATCTTCGGCGGGTTTGAGCGGCGCGGTGACGCGGTTTTTGTCGCGTGCGTCGCGCTTTAAAATGTCCGCCAGAATGTCATCAAAATTGACTGGCTCGCCGCGTCGCTTCATTTCCTCAAAACGCCGCATCGCACGCGCCTCGGATGAGGCTGTGACAAATAGTTTCACGTCAGCATCCGGTGCGATGACCGTGCCAATGTCGCGACCATCCAAAACGGCACCGGCAGGTTGATAGGCAAAGTCCTTTTGACGGTTGATCAGTGCTCGTCTCACATCTGGATGAACAGAGACCCTGCTGGCCAACCCACCAACCACTTCGCTGCGGAGGGCTGGATTGTCCAGTAAAGCGCCGTCAAACACACAGGCGGCCAGCGCATCGGCAGCATCATCCGCATCCCCGCCTTGGTTCCTGAGCGTCCAGCCGACCGCGCGATAGAGCAGGCCAGTATCGAGAAAGGGCAGGGAAAAATGTTTAGCCAGCTGCTTGGAGATCGTGCCTTTGCCAGAGGCGGTCGGGCCATCGACGGCGATGATCATGGTAGAAGCCTCGCTTGGTCCCGATATACCTTTGCCAGACCGCCAACGGCGATGATGATCCAGGCGATTTCGAGCAGTAACGATGCCAGATTGAAATGTACCATGAGCGAGAGGGTCAACAAAAGGGCGCCGAGCAGGTTTGCGCGGTTATAGACAAATGAACTCACTGTCCCGGCACAGACATTATAGGCAAAGGCAAAGACGATCAAAGCGCTGCCCACTGTGCCTATCACATTGGCGGAAAATCCATCAATCATGAGGAAGCGAGCTTCGTTATGAGATCGTCAAACCCGGGAAAACTCGTTTCGACCGGCCTTATATCATCGATGGAGAGGCCGGATTTTGTTACCAGGCCAGCAACTGCGAAGCTCATCGCAATACGGTGATCCAGCGCGGTTTCGATCACTGGCTTGGCCTGTCTGCCAGCCAATGTTTTACCGCCGCTGCCTTCGATCAATAATCCATCGTCCCCCTCGGTTACCTGTACTCCAAGAAGACCAAGGCCCTTCGCCATTTGCGACAACCGGTCGGATTCCTTGACCCGTAATTCGTGCAAGCCATGGGTGGTGGTCTCGCCGCTGGCCATAGCTGCAGCAACAAACAGGATGGGAAATTCATCGATCATGCTGGGGGCAATATCGGCGGGCACGTTTATGCCAGTGAGATGGCTATGCTTTACGCGGATATCCGCGACCGGTTCCCCGCCAACCGTTCGCTTTTTCCCAAAGCGGATATCGCCGCCCATATTCTGCAACACTTCAAACAGGCCAGCGCGGGTCGGATTGATCCCAATATTCTCGATGATGATATCCGATCCGGGAACGATCAAGGCCGCAACCACCAGAAAAGCTGCCGACGATGGATCTCCCGGGACCTTGATTTTTTGAGGTTTGAGCTCCGCTTCTCCGGTCAGGGATATGACCCGGCAACCCTTGGCATCGGTTTCTACAGTGATTTCTGCACCAAAACCGCTGAGCATGGTTTCGCTATGATCACGGGTGAGAACGGGTTCGACAATACGGGTAATACCGGGTGTGTTAAGACCGGCCAGTAGAATCGCCGATTTAACCTGCGCAGAAGCAATGGGCAGGCGGTATTCAATAGGTACGGCAGGGCAGATGCCTCTGACGGTGAGTGGCAGGCAGGCTTTATGGTCCGATGTCTCGCGTGCGCGGATATCCGCACCCATTTGTGACAGCGGTTCGATCACCCGGCCCATCGGACGTTTTGACAGACTCGCGTCGCCGATGAAGGTTGCGCTAATTCCTTGAGATGCGATCAAACCCATCAGCAATCGTGTCGATGTACCGCTGTTGCCCATCGCGAGGGCATTCTTCGGCTGCATCAGGCCGCCGACCCCAACGCCATGGACGGTCCAGACGTCGTTCTTTTTTTCAATCCTTGCGCCCATCGCACGCAGGGCATCGGCGGTCGCCAGGACATCCTCGCCTTCCAACAGCCCGGTGATCCGGCTCTTCCCGATGGCGAGCGCCGAGAATATCAAAGCTCGGTGCGAAATGGATTTGTCTCCGGGAACGGAAATTTTCCCGGTGAGCGGGCCAGACGGTTTGAACGTCGTAGGCTGAGGAGTGTTGCTGGTCATGTCAGAGCTTTATTAGCGGATCGCACAGATGATTCGTGCAGGAATATCAAACGGCTTTTGACAGCGCAGCAAAGCTATGGCAAGGCGCGCCGGATTTCGCGGCTGATTTAGATAAAACTTGAATCGCCGCATAGCAGACTTACCTATCAACGAATTGATTTAGACAGGATTTGGACACCAGCCATGGTTAAACCGGAATGGGGCACAAAACGCACATGCCCGAAATGTGGAACGCGCTTTTACGATCTGGGCAAAGAAGACCCGGCAACCTGCGTTGAATGCGGGGAGAGCTTTGTGCCGGAAGCCGTGCTGAAATCCAAACAGCCAATGCCCTTTGAAGCGCCGAAGAAAGCCGTGAAGAAGGAACAGGACTCGGTTGACGATGATGATTTGGACATCAACATCGATGATGATGATCCGTCTCCAGACAATGAAGTTGATCTGGGTGGTGACGATGATCTGGGCGTCAGCAAAGGCAAAGGCGACGACGAGCCAGCCGATACCTGATTTTTGATTTGCATATTGGAGGGCGTCTGGATTAAAGGCGCTCTTCAAATGGGGCCTTAGCTCAGCTGGGAGAGCGCTTCGCTGGCAGCGAAGAGGTCAGCGGTTCGATCCCGCTAGGCTCCACCAACCTTTGCTCGCTTCGCGAGCTGCGGTTGGCAGGCCTCCCAGGGGCACGGGCGACCGAAAAATTCCCGAGCATAAGCAACGGGCCCGAAGCGGGCGGCACTCGCAATCTGTTTTTCGACATATTTGTGAGCTAACGCTAATCGATGCCCAAAGTCCCTACCCATTATGACGCAATAATTCTCGGCGCAGGCGGCGCTGGCCTGATGTGTGCCGCCGTTGCCGGACAGCGCGGGCGCAAGATTCTGCTGATCGATCATGCCGATGAACCGGGAAAGAAAATCCTAATTTCCGGCGGCGGACGTTGTAATTTCACCAATATTGGCACCGCGCCTGATCGCTATCTGTCGCAAAACAAGCATTTTGCGAAATCGGCTCTTAGCCGCTATTCAGCCGGCGATTTTATCGCGCTGGTGGATCGGCATGGCATCGACTGGCACGAAAAAACATTGGGACAATTGTTCTGCGACGGTTCTGCCAGGCAGATCGTCGAGATGCTGATGAAAGAGTGTCCGTCTGACGCGGTCCGTCTGTCGCTGGGGAAAGCGATAACCAATATCAGCCATAGCGATGGTCGATATCGGGTGGAATATGGCGAAGAGACCGCCTTTGCCCCCTCGCTTGTGGTCGCTACCGGTGGTCCCTCGATTCCGAAAATGGGGGCGACAGGATTCGCCTATGATCTGGCCCGGCAGTTCGGTTTGAAAATTGTCGAGCCACGGCCCGCGCTGGTGCCGCTGACCCTGGGTGAGGAAGAAACCCTGTTCCGGTCCCTGTCCGGCGTGTCTGCACCTATTACCGCGCGCTGCGGAAAAATGGCGTTCCGGGAAGCCGCTCTGTTCACCCACAAGGGATTGTCGGGGCCGGCGATCCTTCAAATTTCGTCTTACTGGCAGCATGGCGAGCCGGTTGAAATCGATTTTCTGTCCGATTTGCCGAGCGATTGGCTTACGCAGGCAAAGCAGAAACTGCCCCGGCTCTCTCTGAAGAAAGCGATTAATACCCATTTGCCAGCGCGTTTGACCGAAACACTGATCGAACGGATTGCCCTCGGCGGCGAACTGGGTAATCTGACCGACAAGAAATTGGATGAGGCGGCGCGACGCTTGTCCCATTGGCGCTTCATGCCCAATGGCACAGAAGGTTTTGCCAAGGCTGAAGTCACGGCTGGCGGCATTAGTACGGCAGAAATTTCGTCCAAAAATATGGAAGCTAGGCAAGTGCCTGGATTCTATGCTATTGGAGAAGCTGTTGATGTCACCGGCTGGCTCGGTGGCTATAATTTTCAATGGGCTTGGGCGAGTGGCCATGCTGCCGGTAAGGCAATATGATCCCCAGCGCAGACCGTTTAATAACAACACAACCTTCATAAACCGCAGGCGACTGGCATTTCCGCGCGGCTTTAACTTTTGCCACGGAATTAGAACATTATGCCTTTCACGAAAATATCTCCGCTTCTAGCTGAGGCGCTCACGGCGCGCGAATATATCAAGCCGACCCCCGTTCAGGCCGCTGTGCTTGAAACAGAAGCGGAAGGCCGCGATCTTATCGTGTCCGCCCAAACCGGTTCCGGGAAAACCGTCGCCTTTGGCCTGGCGATGGCACCGCAATTGCTCGATGAAAACGGGCGTTTTCCGTTTCTGGTCGAGCCGCTGGCGTTGGTAATCGCTCCGACCCGTGAACTCGCTCTGCAGGTGAGTCGCGAACTGACCTGGCTTTATCAGCCTGCTGGTGCGCAAATCGCGACCTGTGTCGGCGGTATGGACGCTTCGAAAGAACGGCGGACGCTGCGGCGCGGGGCGCACGTCATCGTCGGCACACCGGGCCGGTTGCGTGACCATCTCGAACGCGGCGCGCTCGACCTGAAAAATCTTCGTGCAGCGGTTCTCGACGAAGCGGATGAAATGCTGGACATGGGCTTTCGCGAAGATCTTGAAGAAATTCTCGATGCAACCGGCGAAAATCGCCGGACATTGATGTTCTCGGCGACCATCCCGAAGCCGATCATCAATCTTGCTAAGCGGTATCAGAACGACGCGCTGCGCATTTCCACGGTCGGTGAAGATCGCGGGCACGGCGATATTGCCTATCAGGCGATAACCGTTGCTCCGGCCGACACCGAGAATGCGGTGGTCAATCTGCTGCGATTTCATGAAGCCGAATCGGCGATGCTATTCTGCGGAACGCGCGAAGCGGTGCGCCGTCTGCACGCCAGTCTGGTAGATCGCGGTTTCAGTGCGGTGGCGCTGTCCGGTGAACATACTCAGAGCGAGCGTAACCAGGCGATGCAGGCCTTGCGGAGCAAACGCGCACGCGTTTGTGTTGCAACCGATGTGGCGGCACGTGGGCTGGACTTGCCGACGTTGAGCCTCGTCGTCCATGTCGATATGCCGCGTGATGCAGAAACATTACAGCATCGGTCCGGACGAACCGGACGTGCCGGCAAAAAGGGTACGGCGGTTATCATCGTGCCTTACCAGCGGCGCAAACGGGTCGAATCCATGCTGCGCGACGCAAAAATCAATGCCGAATGGAAAGATGCACCGACACGTGCCGACATTCGAAAGAATGATGCCGAGCGCCTGATCGAAACATTGTTGCAGCCGGTTGAGATTGATGAAGATGATTTGGCGCTGGCAAAACGTCTGATGGTAGAAAAAACGCCAGAAGAAATTGCCGCCATGCTGGTGCAATCGCATCGCGCTAAAATGCCGGCTCCGGAACAGATGCTTGACCGCGGTGCGCAGTCGCAAGCCGCTCCAGCCGGTCCGCGTCCGGGATTTGAAGATACGGTTTGGTTCAAAATGAACGTCGGCCATAATCAGCGCGCCGATGCTCGCTGGCTATTGCCGGTATTGTGCCGCCGGGGTCATATTACCAAGAATGAAATTGGTGCGATCCGTATCAACGGCGACGACACATTGTTCGAAATTCCGCGCCGGGTGGTTGATAAATTTACCGCTGCCATTGCTGAAAAAAGAGAGGCGGGCGGGGATGATACCGACGATATCACGATCACCCAGTTCGAAGGCAAGCCGCGCGATGAAGCGAAGCGCAACCGCAAGGGCGGACGCCCTGATAATGCTGGAGGTCAACGCGATTACAGCAATGCCAGCAAAAAACATGGCGGCAAGCAATTTGGCAAGAACAAGTTTGGCGAAAAGAAATTCGGCGACAAACCGGGCGGCAGCAAGCCTTATCAGAAGCGCAAGCCGGAAGGTGAAGGCGGTTCTGACGGCGGCGGGCCAAAGCGCGAATTTGGCGGCGGCTTCAAAAAGAAATCCGACTTTAAAGGGGATCGCAAATCCGGTCCTGGCGGTAATTTCGGGGGCGATAATAAAAAGCCGCATCGCGGAAAGCGTCCGTATGCAGGCGCGAAACCTGGCGGCCCCAAAGCCGACTGATCCTTTCAATGACGGACGCCATTCAAATATTGGTTGATGCTGACGCCTGCCCGGTAAAGGATGAAATTTACCGGGTGGCGGACCGCCATGCGGTGGCGGTGGTGATTGTCAGCAACAGCCCGTTTTGGGTACCGGATCATCCGCTGGTCAGCCGGGTGGTGGTCAGCGATGCCTTTGATGCCGCGGATGATTATATCGCCGAGCGAACCAGCCCGCGCACGATTGTGGTCACGTCCGACATATTGCTGGCAGATCGATGCGTGAAGGCGGGCGCGGCGGTGGTCGGGTCCAATGGCAAGTCATTTACCGCGGATTCCATCGGAGCGGCTGTGGCAACGCGGGCGATCATGGCCGATTTGCGCGCCGGGATGAGGACAGAGAATATCGGAGGTCCGCCGCCGTTTGGCAAAGCCGACCGCTCACGTTTCCTGTCGTCTCTGGATGAGATATTGGTGCGGTTGAAGCGTCACGGCTAGTCCAGAGTGACTCGAAAAATCAGAGCAAAGCTGCTCGCCGGTGCCAATAAATCCTAGGCAGGATTCCAGTTGCCGCGACCCGCCATCCACAGGCTGATCGCCGCTATCGCGGCGGTATCGGCGCGCAATATTCTGGGACCAAGCGACACTGCCACCGACTGGGGCAGGGCACGGATCAGTTTATTTTCGCTGTCGGAAAAGCCGCCTTCGGGGCCGATGAGGATCGCCGCCGGACCATCATGAGCGACCAGCGCCTTGCAAAAGCTGCCTTCACCCGTTTCGTGGATGCGCTCATCGGCAAAAAAAAGATGCCGTTCGGTGGGCCATTGTTCCAGCATATCGGTCAGTTTCACCAGCGGATCGAGCGAGGGCAGGGCAGTGCGTTCGCATTGCTCCGCAGCCTCGACCATATGGGCGTGCAATTTCTCCAGCTTGATGCCCTGCCCCTGGGTGCGTGCGGTTTGTACCGGCATGATCTTTGCCACCCCAAGTTCGGTCGCTTTTTCGGCAATCCAGTTGAAGCGGTCCTTTTTGATCGGGGCTGCGCACAGCCAAAGATCGGGGACAGCTTCCCGGTCCCGGGTCTTGCCATCAATCAATAATATCAGATCGCGTTTGCCCAGAACTGTCACATGCGCGAGATATTCGCCGGTGCGGTCGTCAAACAATTTGACCGGATCCCGCTGTTTGATCCGCATCACCTTGAGCAGATAATGGGCATGGCTGCCGTCTAGCCGGATTTCAGCGCCGTCGGCGAGCTCGACATCGACGTAGAGGCGCGGGGCGCTGTGCGATGGATAAGCAGGGGTAGCGGGCATTGCAGTTCTCGAATATCCAAACCGTTAGCGCTGAGCCTGTCGAAGTGCGGCTCCCGGTCGAAAACGTCCTTCGACAAGCTCAGGACTAACGGTATAAGCGCCCGATGTCATCCGACTTTCAAAATATCGTTCCCGATTCCGAACATAAGGGCGTCATCGGCCTGCTGCCGACCATAGTCCTGCCTTATGCCTTGCTCGCCCGTTTTGATCGGCCGATCGGCTGGTGGCTGCTCTATTGGCCCTGTGCCTGGGGCATTGCGCTTGCTGGCGGCGCGATTGAAAGATGGGATCTGCTGCTCTGGCTATTGCTCGGTTCGATTGCGATGCGCGGAGCGGGCTGTGTCTATAATGATATAGTTGATCGTGACCTTGACCGTCAGGTGGAGCGAACCCGCTCGCGTCCTCTGGCCAGCGGTGCCGTGTCGCTCAAGGCCGCCTGGATATGGCTGGCCATGCTCTGCCTGATCGGGCTGACCGTCTGGTTCCAGATCAATGGCACCGCCAAGCTGGTGGCGCTGGGCAGTCTGGCTCTGGTCGCCGCCTATCCGTTCATGAAGCGCATCACCTGGTGGCCGCAGGCCTGGCTGGGACTGGTGTTCAGCTGGGGCGCGCTGGTCGGCTGGCTGGTGATTGATCCGCAATTTCACTGGGCTATGGCTCTGCTTTACCTCGGTTCGATTTTCTGGGTGATCGGTTATGACACGATCTATGCGCTGCAGGATCGGGAGGATGATGCCTTGGTCGGCATTCGTTCCAGCGCGCTGCGGCTGGGAGAGAATGTGCGCTTTGGCGTGTTGGCTTTTTACCTGACAGCGCTGGTCATCTGGGCAGCCGCTTTCTGGATGCTCCGCCCGCAATGGCTTGGCCTGGTCGCGCTTGTTCCGGTCGGGCTGCATCTTCTTTGGCAGGTAACGACTTTGAAAAGTTGCGATGGAGATGATGCGCTCAGCAAATTTCGATCCAATCGCTTTGCCGGTTTCCTGATGTTTCTTGCTTGCCTCGTTCTCGGACAGGCTGGTTAGCCGTCAGATAAATTGCATTGCGTTTCGCAACCCATGTGGGTTATGAAACTTAACCGTACAGTTAATCCAACGCCCTATCTCCCGGAGACATTTTCATGAAAAAACGCCGCTTGGGTCGAAGCCCGATATATGTATCCGAAATCTGCATGGGGACGATGACCTTTGGCAGCGGTGCCGACGAGGCGATGTCGCACAAGATCATGGACGAATCCGTTGAGGCAGGGATTAATTTTTTCGACACGGCGGAAAATTATCCAGTGCCGCCCAAGCGGGAGTGGGCCGGCGAGACCGAGAATATCGTCGGCCGCTGGATGAAGGGCAAGGATCGCGACAGTCTGATCATCGCGACCAAGGTCTCCGGCCCCAGCCACGGATGGATCGAATCAGCGCAACGCGCCGGTATGTCGGCGATGGATCGTCACAATATCGTCAAAGCGCTCGACGACAGTCTCAAGCGTCTGCAGACCGACTATATCGATCTCTACCAGACTCATTGGCCCGATCATGGCACCGCCTATGACGAGACCATGGAAGTGCTTGACGAAGAAATTCGCAAGGGCAAGATCCGCACCATCGGTTGCTCCAATGAAACCAGCTGGGGCCTAATGAAATCGCTCGAGGCTTCCGAGCGGCTGGGCGTCACCCGCTATTGCACCATCCAGAATAATTTCAGCATGAACAACCGCCGGTTCGAGGATGAACTGGCGCAGGTCTGCCGGGAGGAAGGGGTCAGCCTGATTCCCTATTCGCCGCTCGCTGGCGGTGCCTTGTCCGGCAAATATAATGATGGCGCGACGCCTGAAGGCGCGCGTTTTTCCGCCTATATCAATATGGGTGGCCGACAGAAGAAAATGGCGGAACGGTTCGTCAATCCCAAGTCGGAGGAATCAACCAAACGCTTCATGGCTATTGCCGATGAATTGAGTGTTGCACCGGTAACGCTGGCAACCGCCTGGTCGAAGCAGCATGATTTTGTCGCCTCTACCATTGTCGGCGCGACTCATACTGACCAGCTTCCCGAGATTTTCGCTGCTGCCGATCTGGTGCTCAGCGACGAGATGATGAAGCGGATCTACAAGATCAGTCGGGAAATCATGTACCCGATGGGGTGAGCGTTGCACGTCCCATAGAAGAAAGAGCAGTGATGAACCGTTTTCTCGAACATTGCGGCGCGAAATATCCGATCGTGCAGGCGCCGATGGGCTGGATCGCGCGGTCGCAACTGGCGTCGGCCGTGTGCAACGCTGGCGGACTGGGTATTATCGAGACCAGTTCGGGCGAGACCGAGAACTGCATGGCCGAGATCGCGAAGATGAAAGATCTGACCGACGCCCCGTTCGGGGTAAACCTGCCGATCATGTTCCTGAAGGATCCGGCGATATTGACCCGCGTCTGTGAATCGGGCGTGAAATTTGTCACGACCTCGGCGGGCAGTCCGCGCAAATTCGTTGGGCCGCTGCAAGAGGCCGGGATCATCGTTTATCATGCGGTTCCCACAGTAGCTGCGGCGATGGGCTGCGTCGAAGCGGGCGTCGATGGACTTGTGGTCGAGGGCGCAGAAGGCGGCGGCTTCAAGAATCCCGAGGAAGTCGCGACATTGGTTTTGCTGCAGGCGATCCGCCGACAGACCGACATCCCGATCGTTGCGGCTGGCGGGATCGTCGACGGCAAAGGCATGGCTGCGGCTTTTGCTCTGGGCGCGGAAGGCGTTCAGATGGGCACGCGCTTCGT
>JABMNS010000267.1 GCA_013204445.1 Sphingomonadales bacterium | reverse complement strand
GAAAAAATCATCGACCTGTTTTTCAACCAGATCAGCCAGAAGCTGGCCGAAGGCGGCCGGGTGGAACTCCGTGGATTTGGCGCCTTCTCAACTCGCCAGAGGAAACCGCGCACCGGACGGAACCCGCGCACGGGGGAATCTGTAGAAGTTCCGGCCAAACGAGTGCCCTATTTCAAGCCCGGCAAGGAAATCCGCGAGCAGCTGAACAAGGACTAGTTCTTGAAATATTCTGATATTTTGCGTCTGCGCACTTGACCGCACGCGCGCAATAATGCTTGTCGCTAGGCTCCAACTTAAGGTTGGAGCTATCGGTGCGGACGTGGCGAAATGGTAGACGCAGCAGACTTAAAATCTGCTATCCGAATGGGTGTGCGGGTTCGAGTCCCGCCGTCCGCACCAGTTTAAGACTGCAGGATTATCTCGCGGACGAATGTGATTAAATTTCCCGAGCAGCAGCGACGGATTGTTCCGTCGAACATATCATCGAGGCAAATCCATGTTTAACCCCGCCATTATCGCAGTAATATTCTGGGCTATCATCCTCGCGGGTGCCGGCGGGTTGCTGACCGATATCGGGCCCTGGTACCGGAACCTCAAAAAGCCCAGCTGGCAGCCACCGGACTGGCTGTTCGGGCCCGCGTAGATGATCATACTCGGACTAGCGGCCTGGGCGGCGATCCTGTCGTGGGATCAAGCCGATAGCCAATCCGAGCAAGCCATGCTCATCGCGGTCTATGCGGCCAATTTTCTGTTCCACTTGCTCTGGTCGCCGCTGTTCTTCAAGTATCAGCGCCCAGACTGGGCCTTGATCGAGGTCGTATTTCTGTGGCTATCGGTCACCGCAATGCTTGCTTTGACATGGAGCTTCACGCCGCTCGCGAGCATCATGATCCTTCCCTATTTCTTGTGGGTCTCGTTTGCCGCCATACTCAATGCGAAAATCGTGCAGCTCAACCGTCCCTTTGGCTAACCACTATAGCATCGCCATGTCCACCGGCTGATCCAGAAGAATCCGGCCAGCCAGTTCGAACACCGCCGGTGCGGTAGCGATATGCTGGGTGGCGACATGGGCGTCACGAAAACGGCGTTGCAGGCTATTGTCCGAATAGACCGCTGCGCCGCCGCCCAATGTATAGGCGGTCTTGCAGATTTCAGCCGAAATTTCGGTGGCATGGGCGCAGGCGAGGCGCAAGTTGGCTCGGTCGTTGGCGGAAATTTCTCCATTCCCCTGCGCTTCTGCCCAACATTCGCTGATGGTATTTTCCAGATAGCCGAAAGCGCCGCCCAGATGAGCTGTTGCGCGCGCCAGTTCCGCTTGAACGGTCGCCCGTTGCGCCATCGAACGTCCGCCTCCCGGCGTCTTCTTGTGGATCGCGATATTCCTGATTTCTTCCAACGCTGCCCGGGCATTGCCCAGCGCTACTGAAGATACGCCCAGCGCCAGCAGGCCGAAGAGCGGGAATTTGTACAAAGCCCCGGAATCGCGCGGCTGATCGCTCACGAATGAAACGCTGCGATCCTTGGGGACTGCCAAACCCTCGACCGAAAAATCTCCGGAACCCGTGCCTTTCAAGCCCGCGACATGCCAACTGTCGATAAGGGACGCTTCCTTGGCCGGGAAAAACAGCATCCGGTGATAAGGCGCGCCATTGTCAAATTTCTGCAGCTCGCCATCTTTAAAAATCATTGCACCGCCGCCGAGCCAGGAACAATTGGCCGAGCCCGACCCCCATTGCCATTGGCCGCTGAGCAGATAATGGTCGCCTCTGTCCTCGGCCTTGCCCATTGGCGCAAAAACGCCGCCGGTAATGACATCGTCCAGGCCGAATATTTCGCGGGCCGCCCGTTCTGGCAAATAGGCAGCCCCCAAAGTCGAGGTTACCGCGATCATCACGCACCAGCCGGCACTGGCATCCGCTTCGGCGACCGTGGCGATAATTTTCATGAAGTCGAGTGGTGAAAGCTCCAACCCTCCCAGTGCTGCCGGTTTCGAAAGATTGAAGGCACCCGCAGCCGCCAGCTTTGCCGCGAGATCAGCCGGCAATCGCCGCGCCTTTTCTGTTTCCTCTGCGCGCGCAGCGATATCGAGAAGCAGAGCAAGAATATCGGGGCCAACCTCGCCAATATTGGAAATATCATATTGTAAGCCCGTCATGCCGCCATTCTCCTCAGCGAAGAAGACAGCATAAGAGTTCCGCTTTGTCGAGCCAGCAAAAACATCTAGGGTGCGGGCATGCGTTATATCGCCCTTCTATGCACGCTGCTGTTGCTGATATCCTGCGATAGCGATCCAGCGGCCGACACCGTGCCTAGTCCTAAGCAAATTGTCCGATTGTCCGATTCGGAGATTAAAGGACTCGACCCGCAAAAAATCTCTGATCTGTCATCGCTCCGGGTGGCCGCCGACCAATTTGAGGGATTGACCCGCCTGGGTGCCAGGGGGGAAGCGGAGCCAGGACTGGCCAAGGGCTGGCAAATTTCGCCGGATGGCCTGACATGGACCTTTGCCTTGCAGAATAAATTGTCATTCTCCGACGGTACGGATTTTGATGCGACGCTTTTTCCCACTCTGCTGCAACGACTACGTGCTCCTGAAACGGCAGCACCAGCAAAGGCCCTGTTTGGCAATATCGTCGCCATGGAAGCGGCCAATGGCAATAGCGTAATCGTGACTCTCACCTCTCCCGATCCGTCGCTGCCGGCCTTACTGGCCCATCCGGCCATGGCGGCGATTCCAATGCACCGGATCAGCGACGCTGGCGACAAATGGACCTCCGACCGCCCGATAATTGCCAGCGGCCCCTATCAATTGTCCGAATGGAAACTGAACGATCACGCACGGCTGGAGCGTAATCCCCTATGGCATGATGAAGCTGTACCCACCGCAACAATCATCTGGAAGCCAATGGACGACAGCCTGTCGGCGATGCGCCTGTTCCTGTCCGGTGGTGCAGATATTGCCGCGGATTATCCGGCAAGCCGTCATCAATGGTTGCAGGACCATCATCCCAACACTGCCCATAGCGTGCCCTATCTCGGCAGCTATTATTTTGCCTTCAACACCCGCGCGCGGCCCTTTGATGACCGCAGGGTCCGAGTCGCTCTGTCGATGGCAGTCGAACGTGAGTGGATCGCCGACAAGGTGATCGGTATCGGCAATACCCCGGCATGGGGGCTGCTGCCGCCCGGACTGACTGGCACAGCGGCGGCAACGCCCGAATGGGCCCACTGGCCGCGGAAAAAGCGTCTGCAAAGCGCACGCGCATTGCTCGATGCCGCAGGCTTTGGCCCGAACAATCCGCTGCGATTTGAAATCCGGTTCAACAGTTCAGCCGAACATCGCCGGGTTGCCGTTGCGATGGAGGCCATTTGGAAACCGCTGGGAGTCGAGGCCAGCCTGTTCAACAGCGAAGCCGCTCTGCATTTTGCCGCGCTGCGCAGACATGAATTCGCGCTGGCCCGGTCAGGCTGGATTGCTGACCTGCCGACGCCGGAAAATTTCCTGCTGGTCCACCAGCAGGCCAACGGCGCCGGTAATTATTCGGGCTATGACAATCCGGATTATGATCGGATTTTGGCGCTGGCGATCGCCGAGCCGAATCTTCCCAAACGCCAGATACTGATGCGGCAGGCCGAGTCGTTACTGATCGCCGACATGCCGATCCTGCCGCTCTATTTCTACGTGACCCGCAATCTCGTGGCGGAGCGAATCGCGGGATGGGAAGATAATATTTCCAATGTGCATCCCAGCCGCACTCTGCGTATAAGGCCCTGATGATTTTCAGTTCGACATTCTGGCTGAACAGCATCGCGGCAGCGCTTGCCGTGACGATGCTCGGCGGCTGCAGCTTTGCCGAGGACGAGGATCAGGTGAGAGTCACCGTGATCGAGGATGGATCAGCGCGAATCAACCCGGTGGGGACGCGGCTGAACTTTGCCTCCTCGACGATGCGCGCCGGCATGGCGAAAGGCCTCGTCGGGCTCGATGCGGACGGCCGGGTTGTGCCCGCACTTGCCGCCCGCTGGATCATTTCCGAGGATGGACTAAGCTATATTTTTCGCCTGTTTGATGCAAAATGGGATGATGGCAGACAGGTTACCGCAGAGCGGGTTGCCCGCCTGCTTCGCGAACGTTTTTCCGAATTGCGCAACAGCCGTTTGCAATATGACGTCTCGGTGGTCGACGAAGTGGTGTCGATGACCGGCAGGGTCATCGAGGTCAGGCTGGATTCGCCGCATCCCAATTTTCTGCAGCTGCTTGCCCAACCGGAAATGGGCCTGTTCCGGGCGGGTCATGGTGCCGGACCGATGCGCCTGCTGAGCGAGGATAAGGGCATCAGACTGAAGCAGTTTGATGAGCCTTCGCAGGAACAAGAAAACATGGCGGCAGAAGATGAGCCCTGGGTATCTCTGCGCAGCGAACCAGCCGCCAACGCAATCGCCCGCTATCGGGCCGGGGGGGTCCAAGTCGTGCTGAACGGCAAATATCATCACCTCCCGCTCGTCGATGCGGCAGATATCAGCAGCGGTGACCTGCGGCTTGATCCGGTTGCCGGACTGTTCGGTTTGCGGTTCATCCGCGCCAATGGTTTCTGGGCGGTCCCGGCCAACCGGGAAATATTGGCGATGGCGATCAATCGCCCTGCGTTGCTCACTTCTTTTCCCGGTGTCAGCGCCTGGCAGAGCCGCCTGAAGATCATCCCCGAAGCGCTCGATGTCGAGGGGATGAACACTTATCCCGACTGGATCAGCATGACCATGCAGGACCGGATTATCTTTGCCAAAAAACATGTGAGCCGATGGAAAGCCTCAGAAGGACCGGTCGCCCCGCTGACCATTGCACTGCCCGATATGACAGGCGCCAGCATCCTGTTCAAACGCATCCAGTCTGATCTCAGAAGAGTGGGTCTGGACGCAAGAAGGGTCGGCATAAGCCAGGATTCCGATGTTCGGCTGATGGACGAGATTGCACCATATGACAGCGCGCAATGGTTTTTGAAGCAGTTCACCTGCGCCAAAACATCGGTCTGCCTGAACGATGCCGATTCAAAAATAGCCGAGGCCGATGCGGCCACCAATCTGGAGATCAAGGCCCGACTCTATGCCGAGGTCGAGAATATGCTGGTCGAACACTATAATTTCATTCCGATCGCCGTTCCCATCCGCTGGTCGATTGCCCGGCAAGGGCAGCGCGGCTTTGCAGTCAATCCGCGCGGCTGGCATCCATTGAACACGCTGGTCGGCATACCCATATCCTAACTGTATTGCTAGTATATGACAGGGAGCTCCAATGGCCATTTCCGAAGAACAGCTAAAGCGTTTGGCCGAACAATTGCCCGACTTCAGTCGCGATCCGCAAGCGGTGCGCAACCGCGTCGAGACGGTTGAAAAAGTGCTGGAACGGGCCTTTGTCATTCCTGGGATTAATCGTCCGATCGGCCTAGACTCAATCGTCGGCCTTATCCCGGTAGTGGGTGATGTCATAACGGCTGTGTTGGGTACCTATATCGTCTGGGAGGCCCGCAATCTGGGCATGTCCAAGCTGCAACTGACCCGCATGATGGCCAATGTCGGCATTGATACCGTGCTCGGCGCGATCCCGTTCGCCGGCGATGTGTTCGACTTTTTCTGGCGCTCGAACAGCAAGAATCTGAAGATCATCCGCAAGCATCTCGACAAACATCACCCGGGGACCCGCACGATTGAAGGCTAGGCCATTCTCCCGCGAAGGCGGAAGTCGATATTCCCTGCGATCCGCAGGGTTCTTAGGGATGAGCTAAGAAATAGCCTCGCCGAAGATCAGCTCCCTTCCCATCCCTGATATATTCAAAAGTAATAGATGGCCCCCTACCTGCGCAGGGGCACTCGGCGCCTCGCCAAATTGTCACCCGCGCATCAGCTTTCACCGGCCGCATATAGGCCGGGCAACGCTGGGGCCGAAAACTCTGGCTCGGACATAGCCTCACCTCCTGCAACCAACCGTGCCCACTCAGCTTCAGCCGCACCATATCCGGCGTCGCGCCATCATTCGCCGCAGCGAAGGCATTGCGGATAGGCGGAGCCTCGGGTTCCGGGCCACAGACTATGGAGGATGAAAGCAAAACTGCCGTCATTCCCGCTGCATTGGGTTTTGTCGTGGCGGCTGTCCTTGCGGGTGCGGCAAAATTCGGGGAACTAGCTCAGGGCGAGTGTGAAGTCGGTGACGGGTTTGACGCGGCGGGGTTCGGAGACGGGCCTGTGTTCAGCGGGGGCGCTTAGGCCGGATGGCGCGCGGCATTGGCAGGATTGGGCTTGGGCAGGAGGTGCAGATAAGGCGGCAAGCAACCCAATGCTGAGCCAAGTAATGAGGCCGTCATGCTGAACTTATTTCAGCATCCATCGTTCCTCTGTTGAAAGACAGCGAATGGTTGCACCATGGACCCTGAATCAAGTTCAGGGTAACGAACATCGCTAAACCTGCGCAAAATCCAAACCTATATCCGCAGCCGGGGCCGATTGCGTCAACCTCCCCACCGAAATGAAATCCACCCCCGTCTCCGCCTTGTCGCGGACCGTCTCCAGCGTCACGCCGCCGCTCGCTTCGGTCGCCACGCGTCTGCCGATCAGCGTCACCGCGCCGCGCAGGGTTGCCGGTTCCATATTGTCGAGCAGCAAGTGCGTGGCCCCTGCCGCCAAAGCTGGTTCTATTTGGTCGACCCGGTCGACTTCGCAGATAATTTGTTCGACGCCCGCGTCCCTGGCGCGCCGGACTGCTTCGCTTACGGAACCGGCGACTGCGACATGATTATCCTTGATCATCGCCGCGTCCCACAAGCCCATGCGATGGTTCTGAGCCCCGC
Source organism: Sphingomonadales bacterium (assembly GCA_013204445.1). Classification (GTDB taxonomy): domain Bacteria; phylum Pseudomonadota; class Alphaproteobacteria; order Sphingomonadales; family Sphingomonadaceae; genus Parasphingorhabdus. The sequence goes on along the minus strand of JABMNS010000267.1, from coordinate 57 downwards.
CCATCCGCGTCGCATATTTCTCCAGCACCCGCAGCCCCGGTATCGTCTTGCGCGTAT
>JABMNS010000266.1 GCA_013204445.1 Sphingomonadales bacterium | reverse complement strand
TGAGCTACGGGCGCGTTGTGCTGACGGGTTTAGCGACATCGGCAGGCGCATGCCACAATCAATTTTTGGATTTGGGTGGCAAAACCGGCAGAGGCAGAGGCAGAGCAGCAATGCCCTCTTCTGCCAAATCGGCAACTTCTTCCTGCGACGCTGTGCCGTGAATGGGCTTTTCATCTGCATCACCATAGTGGATGTCGCGGGCCCGATCGGCAAATTTATCGCCAACCCATTCGGAATTAGCGAGCATCTTTTCTTGCGCCTTGACCAGTTTACCGATCATCTTCTGATATTCGGCAGGTACGGCCACCCTGTTGCTCACCGGCTTGGTCACCTGAGGCACGGACGGATTATCCACTGGTTTAGTTGCAGCAGGTTCCTGATTGCCTTTCCTAGCCAAATTGGGTGCCATTGCGGCCTTGGCAATATTCTTGCTGCCGCAAACCGGGCAGTCCAGCAATCCGCGATCCTGTTGCTCCGCATAGTCTTTCGAGGATCCGAACCAGCCCTCAAAGCGATGTTCCCCATCCGCGCATATCAAGTCGAAAATTATCATGGCAGTTTTACCGGCATTTCGAACCTTTTGCGATTGGCGACAGCGGGTATCCGCGAACGCACCTCCTGCACTTTCCTCAAATCCAGGTCACAGAAATCAAGCCCGTTCCCCTGCCCCATGTCGAGCAATATTTCCCCCCAAGGATCAACCACCATCGAGTGGCCATAGGTGGAACGACCATCCGCGTGCTCACCATATTGCGCTGCCGCGACAATAAAAGCACCGGCCTCGATCGCGCGCGCGCGCAATAATATTTCCCAATGAGCCTTGCCCGTCGGAACCGTAAACGCGGCGGGAATGGAAAGAATGTTGGCTCCGGCATCGGTCAAGGCTTCGTATAGCGCTGGAAAACGGAGATCATAGCAGATCGACAATCCCAATGTTGCCTCGGGAATTGGCGCTACAACCGCACTGTGACCGCCTGCATACGCGGAAGACTCCCGCAGCGATTCGTCGGGACTCAGGTCAACATCGAACAGATGGATCTTGTCATAGCGCGCGGCAATTTCACCTTCGGGATTTATCAGATAGGAACGATTGACCCATTTCTCTCCCGGATTGCTGGTATTCTTTACTGCCAGCGAGCCCAGTTGCACCCAAATATGACATTTTTTGGCTTCAGAACGAGCAGCCGACAGGACGACATCATCCGATTCACTCCGGATCACTATTGCCGCACGCGAGCGATCCCGATCCAACAACCCAGTCATTTCCGGAGTAAATATCATCGCGGCTCCGCCAGCCGCAGCTTTGGCGATAAGCAAACGGAGTTGGCTGGCATTTTCGTCAGGAACAATGCCGCTGCACATCTGAGCAAGCGCGATTTTCAAATCAGATCAACTTGCCAGAAGCACATCGAGTTCGCCGGCCTGGTCCAATGCCGACAGATCATCCGATCCTCCGATATGGCGGTCATCGATAAATATTTGCGGAACGGTCATTCTGCCACCAGAGCGCTGGATCATTTCCTCGCGCTTCTTGCCACCCATGGTAATGTCAGTCTCTTCGAAGTTGACATTCTTGCTTTCAAGCAAGGATTTCGCGCGGAAGCAGAAGCCGCATGTAAATTTTGTATATATTTCAACTTTCGACATATTTTTGCTCTTTCTACCTTCAGTTCGCAAATGGGCTGTCAGCGAAAGAAATTCAAGCAATCGCCATCTGTTCAGGAAACTAGCCGTTTTCAAAGCTGCATATAACCCGTGTCCAGGAGAAAACGAACACTTCTTCGGCTCCCGCTTTTTTGAGCAGCCGCGCGCAGACATTGCCCGTAGATCCGCTGGTGTAAACATCGTCGACCAGCAAAAACCGACTGACCGGAGAGACTTGGGAGCGCATCGGCGCGAAGCGCAAACGCCATATCGACGGTTTTTCGTCGCTGCATACCGCTGATGCCTCTCAGCGGAGGGGTCACTCTGCTACGAGCACGTTATAGTTCATCCCAATGCTGGAGCCCCGAGCAAGTTCTCTGCCAATCAGCACCGAGTGGTTAAACCCGCGGCGCCACAGACGCGATCGATGGAGCAGCACCGGCACGATGATCGCACTATCGAAACATTCTGCAACGGATTTTTGCAAATGTTCAGCTATCAATTTGCAAGTCCCAGCCAGACACCATATTTCAATCGCATCGTGATTGACGAACTTCTGTCATCATAGCGCACCGCGGCCCGAGCCCCGTCGTGGACAGGCGGGTCGGGCAAACATTTGGCACACAGGCGATCGTCAGGATGGTCGAAGGCTGGTGGCAGGCAAAAGGCTGCACACCAAGGCTTTGTTAGAAAGTCCAGTTGTCGCCAGGAAGACAGACAGAAGTGGTTGTCGGCTTCCACTGTTACGACGCGTATAGGACATCTTGGTGGCAATGCGGAATCGACTATTGATCCAAACACAGCTCGCAACGACATTTGATCTTTTTGCTCAGCACTCCTAAAGCCACAATACCCTATGACTGATACAGTAAATTTTCCCGAAGTTTTTGACCGAAAACGACGACGTATAGTCCGTGATCGCGCCTATATGCGGGCAAATGGCGACGATTTTTTCTCGCAGATCATGGCCGAAGAAATTCTAGAACGCCTGGACGTGGTCAAGCGCACATTTCGGCGAGCACTGATAATCGGTCTGCCCGCAACAAGGCTTAGAACAGAGCTAGAGACGCGCGGCATCAACGTGGTATTCGCAGATTCCAGTACTCGGTTGGCAACGGCACTCGGCGGCGTAAATTGCGATGATGATCGTTTGCCGTTCGCCGATCACAGTTTTGATCTGATCATCAATATGGGCTCCCTCGATACCATTAATGACCTGCCCGGCGCGCTGGTTCTGATGCGGAGGATATTGATTCCCGATGGATTGATGCTGGCCGCTTTTGTCAGCGCGGAAAGTTTTCTGTCGCTAAAATCTGTAATAATGGAGGCTGAAGGAGACCGGGTTTCGGCACATATTCATCCCCAGATCGATGTCCGAACGGCAGGCGACCTCATGGCGCGAGCAGGGTTGACGATGCCAGTTGCAGACAGCGATCATTTGCGCTTGAAATATTCAAGCCTGCAGCGCTTGATTTCCGACATAAGAGACGTTGGAGGTAGCAATATCATGTCCGGCAGACTGATTTCCATTCGACGGGATGTCTACAAGATCATTCAATCCATATTCCAGACGCAAGCAGGAGCTGGGGGGAGATTCGCGGAAAGCGTCACGATTTTATATCTCTGTGCATGGGCACCTCACCCGGACCAACCGAAACCGGCACGCCGGGGAAGCGGACAGGTATCTCTCACCACCACGCTTTCCAGGAGCGGTGAGGAGCAATCGGGCAACTAGGCCAGATGCTATAAACTATGTGATAGCTTTTGGACCAATGGACCGTCTGCCGGCGGCATTGGCAAACCTTGGATTGCCTCAACCGGCAACCATTGAATATCCAGTGACTCCGCGCTCTGGATATGCCCGGTCCATTTGCGACATATATATAGTAGGAGAATCAAATGCTGGTCCTCCACGGCCTCGCTGGCGAAGGTAACAGGCTCTATATCCAGTTCTTTGACATCGATACCCAGTTCTTCGGCTAACTCACGGACCAGAGCTGCTTCCGGGGTTTCTCCCGCCTCAACCTTGCCTCCCGGGAACTCCCAGAGGCCAGCCATCGGCTTGCCTTCAGGTCGCTTTTGCACCAGGATTCTGCCGTTTTGGTCAATCAGGGCAGCAGCAGCGACAAATAGATATGTCGGATTTTTTTCCATTTTTTTTTGCGATGTAAGGATTTTATTAATACCTTTCTGTGAAATCGGATCTGTTCACGACTTAGTAGAACCCTATCTGGATTAGGAAAGATATGCTTGATCTTATAAAAAAAATATACCTTTCTGAAACAGGTGCGACAGCTGTTGAATATGGTTTGATACTGGCTCTCATTGCGATTGCAGCTCTTGTTGCGATCACTGGTGTTGCCAACGAAACCGCCAACACATGGAGCGGTGTTGCCAATAAGGTAACAGAAGCTTCAAAATAAATATTATGCACTTAAGTATTTGGTAATGTTTTTATTTTAGGTTGTTGAACATTGAATGTAAATTAGTTCCAATTGGGTAAGTGAAGTTTGCCAAATATAGGAGACCAGGCATGAAATTCGTACGTAAAATGTTCAAGAATGAAGAAGGCGCAACGGCTATCGAATACGGCCTGATCGCTGCTCTGATCGCTGTTGCAGCTATCGTTGCAATGGGTTCGCTGGGTAACAACCTCAGCAACACTTTCGATGAAGTCAGCGACAAATTGGCTGCTGCTTAATCTTCGGATTATTCAAGAAAACAGGACGGCAGCCTTTAGGCTGCCGTCTTTTTTGTGTCCGGGCAAATCAATAAGTAATGATTTTCACTTTTTGCCCCGCCTGCAGCTCGTCAGTCGCACGCAACCGGTTCAGCGTCAGAAATCGGTCCATCTGGTAGTCCGTATAAGCCATACGCGCAGAAAGACTTGAAATCGTATCTCCATTTTTTACGGTTACGACATCAACTTTACGCGCCCGGATCGCGGCTGCGGATGCCGCAGAAAGCCTGTAAATGCTCTGATACATTGGCGAGAAAACGGCAGCACTTCCTGCCGGCGCAATAGTTGCGAAATGAAAGGCGCTGCTTTTAGAAAATTCATAGGCAAAGACGGTCACATCAACCGGCCCATTATTGCTGTCGACCCTCGCCATCGCGAAGGATGCTGGCAGCCCGTTCACCGTTGTTCTCTCTATAGCGCCATGAGAAATGGCCTTGCCTTGGCCCGCAAGTCCTTTGAACGCCGCATCAATATATGTTTCCATATTCCCGTTATAAGAGCCGGTCGTAAATTGTCCTTGCCCACCAGATCCGGTAATCGAGACGGAGCCCACGCCATTTTGCATAGAAAAGCCGCTAGGAATAGTGAACTTTAGCTTCAGGTCACGATGCAGAAAGCTATTTCCCTCGATCACCCCTTGCTTGGGATCATCGCCATATAGGATTCCATCCAGACTTTGCAGAAACTGATCGCGATTGCGAACACCGTCAGAACCCTTCAATTTGCTGGCATTTGTCGCAGCGCGCGACACTCTGCGCGCAGGGTCGGGATGGGTACTCGACCATTCGGGCGCACTACGGGCGTCGCGTCCCGCGGCTCGCGCATCGATCGCCGATTGCGCTGCCAACGAGTATAACATGGATGAGAGAGCCTGGGGATCGTAGCCCGCCGAAGCCAGATAACGAATCCCCAGATCGTCGGCTTCATATTCCTGTTTGCGTGAATATTTCAGCGTCAGCAACTGGCTACCTGTACCGAAAATTTCCTGTCCGATCCGTCCAAGAGAAGAATCTCCCAGCAGCACCTGCGATCCAATTTGGCCCAAGATTCCCAAAATATTATTGCGCGTGGCCGCCTTCTGGCGTTTTTCACTATGTCTCGCAGCAACATGGCCCACTTCGTGGCCCAGAACACCAGCCATCTCCGCTTCATCATTCATCAGCGCCATTAATTGCCGGGTGAGATAGACATAACCTCCCGGCATAGCGAAAGCATTGTTCACGGGACTGTTCAGCAGCGTTACCGTAAAGTCACTGCGGGCATTTCCCAGGCCCGATTGCACGGCAATATTTTGCCCCACGCTAACGACATAGGCAACCTGAGGGCCGGTATATGCACCGCCGAACTCCTCGAGCAATTTTGGATGGGCTTCAGCACCTTTCTGCTTGTCCGCTGCCGATATTGACCGCGCCTCGCCCGTCTGACTTCCTGCCGATTGCGCCGCACCGGCATCCGCTCCACTGCCGGTGCACGCGACCAAGGCGATAACTCCCGCTAAGCTCATCAGTTTTGTCGAAAATTGTCTCATATCAAGCTCCTTATTGCAGCGATGGATAAGAACAGATCATCTAGTAAAGAGTTCCGCGTGTAAAATGACGTTTCAACAGCTTCGGTCAACGCAGAATCTGTATTCTTTTGTCTAAAGCACACCAATTTGCAGGAATTTTTCGCGACGCAATCTTCTCAGCGTCTCGCGGTCATAATTCTCGAGTTGTGTAAATTCTTCTTCAATTGCTTTGCTAAGGGATGCAATAGCCAATGCTTTATCGCGGTGTGCACCGCCCAAAGGTTCCTCGATTATCCGGTCGATGACACCCAGCTTTTTCAGGCTTTGGGCGGTGATTTGCATTGCATCTGCGGCCACATCGGCCTTGTCTCCCGTGCGCCACAGAATTGATGCGCAGCCCTCGGGCGAAATGACCGAATAAACAGCATGTTCAAACATCAACACGCGTTCTGCAGCGGCCAATGCAACGGCTCCACCCGATCCGCCTTCACCCACAATTATCGCCACCATCGGAACACCGAGCGAGAGGCATTTTTCGGTCGAACGGGCGATTGCTTCAGCCTGCCCCCGTTCTTCTGCCGACACGCCTGGAAATGCTCCCGATGTATCAACCAAGGTCAAAACTGGAAGCGAAAACCGGTCGGCAATATCCATCAAGCGGATGGCCTTGCGATATCCTTCGGGCTTGCCCATTCCGAAATTGTGCCGCAAGCGGCTTTCCGTATCGTCACCCTTTTCATGGCCAATGACAACCAAACGACGATCGCCCAGTCGAGCAAAACCACCTATAATGGCCTGATCATCACCAAAATTCCGGTCGCCCCCCAGCGGAATAAATTCGTCGAACAGGCCCGCGGTGAAATCCCTAAAATGCGGGCGTTCCAGATGACGGGCGACCTGTGTTTTTTGCCACGGAGATAGTCTCGCGTAAGTATCGCTCAACATTTTTGCTGATTTGGCCTGTAATTTCTCGATTTCCGTTTCGATATCAAGCGAGCCCTCATCCGCTGTATCTCTGAGTTCCAGAATACGTGATTCGAGGGCGGCGATCGGTTTTTCAAAATCGAGATAAGATGTCATGAAAAAGAGTTAGAACCGGACAAGCTAAACGTCAACGCGTGAGATCCAGTCGGCTCAACGGATGACGATTATTCACGAGTTCGACCAGGCGGGCGCTGTCGATATGCGTATAGATTTGTGTGGTGGTGATGTCGCTATGCCCTAGCAAAGTTTGCAGGGCCCGTAAGTCAGCGCCGCCTTCGAGTAGGTGGGAGGCAAAAGCATGGCGCAAAACATGCGGACTGATTTTTCCCGGGTTGATCCCTGCCCTCACAGCATGTTCTTTGATGATCTGGAATAGCCTTATTCTGCTAATATGTCCTGTTCTTGACGGGAAGAGCCATTTTTCCTTCGAATCAACAAATTCGGTCCAACGGCGCACAGCACTGCGAGCCTGCTGAGAGATCGGCACCAATCGTTCCTTCTCCCCCTTTCCCTTGATGATCAAATAAGGTTTGTCGCCAGAAATCGATGATCGCTGCAAACCCACAAGTTCACTCGCTCTGAGTCCAGAACCATAAAGCAGTTCTAATATTGCAGAAAGCCTAACGACGGAAGGTTTAACAAGTTCACTGTCCAACCCCTCGGCGACCAACTGGAACAAAAGCCCGATTTCGGCGTGAGACAGAGTCTTGGGCAATGATCGAACCAACCCAGGCTTTGGGAGAGCATCTGAGGGATCATTTTCTCGAAACCCTTCTTCCACGAGAAATCCAAAAAAACGTCTCAAGCTAGAAGATTTGCGAGCCACCGTGCTATTTTTTAGCCTGCGCCAACGAGAGGGCAATTTCCTGATCATCTCGTGATCCGCGCTGGACAATAGCCCGCCGGTGATTACCGACGCTTGTTCCAAATCTGTTCGGTAGGCCGACAAAGTATGCTGAGACGCACCTGCTTCCGCCACGAGCATTTCCAGAAAACGTTCGATCAGATTAGCATCATCGCTCATATAGTGCACAAATAGACCTCACAGCAGTCAATGCAAAGCTTATGTCCGCGTCAAGGCTTCAGCTGCAATCATGCGCGCTTCAGGCTCGAGGCCGACGCGTTTCAGACTTTGTATGATATGATAGAGATGCAAAGGCGACATGGCCTTCCAGTTCCGGCCTTGCATGCCAACAGCCGCGAGCAAGGCCACGGTTCCCGGCTGACCGCGTCGAGCGGCCGACTGGATTGCCCTCGTCCATCTGGTGGAGCGAGTTAAGTCCAAGCTTAAATCATTGGCGAAATCATCGATTGCCTGCTGGTCGGCTCGTCCCAAGCCAGAGACGGCGGCCAGTAGAAATTTACTGCGAAGCTGCTCTGCACTGACGTCAGCATCACCGAAATCATCCAGCGCACTATAAGTAACGGGAAATTTGGTCGGCGATGCCACAGCCAATAGCGCCCAACCATCGCTACCCTGATCGACAACATCTGCCCATCTTATGGCGCTGCGATCAAGACCGGCGGTGAGCATAGAAGCGATTAAATCTGCACTTTGATCACCAAGTACATCTGCCGGCGGAATCTTTGCCGCGGCACGAGCGGTCAATATCTTGGCTGAATATCGGGTTAGCTCGCCCTTAGACCGACCCCATAAATCACGCATCGCAGCCAGCCGAGAACCCGCTGTGTCATTCGTATAAGCCTGGCGCAATACCGAAGCCAAAGCCTTCCGATCATCGCTTGTCTCGGGATCGTCATATGCTGCAGCGTAAAGATCAACCATCGCCTGATTCGAGAACACGCCGATCGCCGCTGCGGTATCGGCTGCTTTCATCCGCGAGTCGATCGAAAGCATGGGGGCACGAGCGCGCCACCCCTGCACATGACGGCCAGCCTGAGCATATAGTCGATCCGGCGGCTCTACACCGGTCGCTGCACCCAAACCAAAGCGCCAGTTGTTGAAAAATTCGATATCATCCCAAAGGATGGATACGGCTCTGCGACCTTCGAAACCGGCGCCAATCGTCTTTTCCGCTAGTAAATAATCGATTCCTGTGGCCGCCTTATCACGTCTTGCTTGCTGGAGCAGGCTGGTCGCCCGGCTCTGCTCACCAGCAAAGGATGCACAAATGGGCCGAAACATGACCCATGTTGGTGCGTCAGTTGCTCTCACACCACCATCGACCAGAGGACATATACCAGCAGGATCAGCGGTTGCTAGATGCGCCTGCATCGCCACTTCATAGAGGCGCGGTGTGTAGTTACCGCCATCAACCTTCAAAACCAGCGAACGAGCCGCATCAGCCTCGCCCATACGCAGCAACCGCCAAGCGCGTTCGGCAGTCCAATCCGCAGGACTCACATTTTCGGGACTTACAACCTTGCTGAGTAATGTCCGACGGAGCAGTATCGAACCCCAGCGTGAAATGATGGGGCCGTTCAAATTTCTGATCAAGCTAGTCAGGTATTGCCCACCCTCTTTACCGAAAGCATCCTTCGACAAGCCATTATATTGCGGCGTTAGAACGCCAATTTCTGCCATTGATCGCCGTTCGCCGTCAGACAGGGCATATTGGGCTTGGAACGCATCATCCAGCGCATTCAGATCGAGTTCCCCATTCTCATCCAGCGCCAGCAATGGCAAATCCAGGTCAATTTCCGCGACATTCCGATCCCCAACAGTCTCGCTCAATCGATCGCTTTCCTGCGGCGTGGCGGGCCGCGCTGAAACTGGGCCAGGAACCAGTGTTGGTGAGATTGCCGGCACGGGCCTAGGGGCCGGAGCGGGCTCCCCAAAACCTGGTGGCAGAAGGAATTCTGGAGAATTCTGTCCGAGGACCGGTATCGCCACCAAAAGCGCACCGAGGCTCACAGCGGCTAAAGATATATGCTTGATACGCATATGCATCTTATTGCAAATCGCCACCAATTACGGGCTTTTCAACAGGTTGCAGCGGCTGCTCGACATCCATGGAAGCCAAGAGAAGTGCCGCACCGATCAGGATTGCGACAAATAAAATTAAAAAAACCAACTGGCGCGGCATCAATGTGACTCAATCTTTCAAACGGTTAAAAAACTAGCATTGTCAGCATTGGAATTTGCACCCATAGCCAACCGTTGTATAGCCCTTGCCCCAATGGACAAAAACATTAAAGCCTCTTTCGACAATTCAAACCGAAATTCCGGTGAAAAACCAGATTTCGTGCCTGACCAGTCGATTGTGCTGGTCGGTTTGATGGGAGTGGGCAAAACTACAGTCGGCCGGCGC
>JABMNS010000265.1 GCA_013204445.1 Sphingomonadales bacterium | reverse complement strand
TTCCAGGCTACGGCATGGCGGTGGCCCAGGCCCAGCATGCCTTGCGCGAAATGGGCGATATGCTGAAAGCAGAAGGCGTCAGCGTCAAATATGCTATCCACCCGGTCGCAGGCCGGATGCCGGGCCATATGAACGTGCTGCTGGCCGAGGCCAATGTGCCTTATGACGAAGTCTTCGAGCTCGAGGATATCAATAGCGAATTCGCCCAGGCCGATGTCGCGTTTATCATTGGTGCCAATGATGTAGTCAATCCGGCGGCTAAAACCGACAAAAGCTCGCCGATTTATGGCATGCCGGTGTTCGATGTCGAAAAGGCAAAAACGATATTCTTCGTCAAACGTTCGATGGGCGGCGTCGGCTACGCCGGGGTCGATAACGAGGTCTTTTATATGGACCAGACGATGATGCTACTTTCCGATGCGAAGAAAATGTGCGAGGAAATTGTAAAGGCGCTCTAGACGCTGACTTCGCATATTTCAGGGATTGTAACTTCGATGCGGAAAATTGGTCTCATTGGCGGAATGAGTTGGGTGTCGACCGCCAGCTATTATACGCGGATCAACAGGATCGTACAAAAGCGGCTGGGCGGCTTTGCCAGCCCGCATATGCTCATCGAGAGCGTCAATTTCAGCGATTATGCCCGGCTGCAATCGGATGATGACTGGGATGCGGCGGCTGGCCTGATGGCCCGGTCGGCCAAGCGGCTGGAGCATAGCGGTGCGACCGCCGTGTTGATCTGCTCCAATGCGATGCACAAAATCTATGACCGGGTGCAGCCGGAAGTGGGCATACCGATCCTCCATATTGCCGATTGCGTAGGCGAGAAGATGGTGGCCGATGGTATAAAGACAGCTACTTTGCTCGGTTCCCGCAATGTGATGACCGAGGGATTCTATCGCAAACGTCTGGTTGGTAAGGGGATTGCCCTGACCCCACCGGATCAAGAGCGGGTCGATGAGATCGACCGGATCATCTATGAGGAGCTGATGTTCAATCAGGCCAAGCGCGAGTCCGAACGGACTATGAAAACCTATATCACCAATATCGCCAAGGGCGATGTCGAGGCGGTGGTGCTGGGCTCTACCGAATTGGGCCTGATCATCGATACCAAGGCCAATATCCTGCCGATCTACGACAGCACCGAAATTCATGCCGACGCTGCGATAGAATGGATATTAGCGGAGGCTTAGCTTCGCTTTCAACAGATCCAGGGGCCCATCAAATCCGCGGTTCTCCCCAATCTACTAACATCAATGTCAATGCCCTTGGCAGGAGCGGGATTTTGCGCCATTATCGCTCGTTCTTGTAGGAGAGAGATATGATACGCAGTCTACTGGTCGCCATCGCGCTGTGCCTGAGCGCGCCGACACTCGCAAAAACCGTCACCGTCGCTCCCGGCGCCGATGCGCAGGAACGGCTTCAGGAAGCCCTAATCCTCGCTAAATCCGGGGATGTGGTGGAACTGGGTGCTGGCCGATTTGATCTGGTTGATGGCCTGTCGCTCGATGTCGATGGTGTAACCTTGCGCGGTGCCGGTATGGACCAAACGGTGCTCAATTTTGCCGGGCAACTGGGCGCGGGCGAAGGACTGCTGGTGACTTCGGACAATGTCATCCTGCGCGATTTTGCGATCGAGGACAGCAAGGGTGACGGCATCAAGTCGAAGGGCGCGGACAATATTGTCTATTATAAAATCCGGGTGGAATGGACCCGCGGGCCGCATCCGGAAAATGGTGCCTATGCGATCTATCCGGTCGAAAGCACCAATGTTCTGGTCGACAGCGTGACTACGATCGGTTCCTCCGATGCCGGGATTTATGTCGGGCAGTCGGAGAATATCATCGTCCGCAATTCGGTGGCCAAATATAATGTCGCCGGGATTGAGATTGAGAACAGTATCGGTGCGGATGTCTATAATAATATAGCGGTCAACAATACCGGCGGCATATTGGTGTTCGATCTGCCCAATATTCCGAAACAGGGCGGCCGCAATGTCCGGGTGTTCGACAATATCGTGGTCGACAATAACACCCCCAATTTTGCCCCCTCCGGCAATATTGTCGCGGAAGTGCCAACCGGCATGGGGATCATGGTGATGTCCCATTATGAGGTGGAACTGTTTGAAAACCGGCTCGCCGAAAATGGCACCGGCAATATTTTGATCGTCTCCTATAGCAAGGAACAAAATGATTCAAATTATAACCCTAAACCGATTGGCGTGCGGGTGTTTGAGAATGAACACGGTCGGGCAGGCTATAGGCCGGCTTTCCCCGGCGGCGACGAGTTGAAGGCCGCTTTTGGCGGGGCGATTCCGCCGATTATCGAGGATGGCACGGGCGAGAGCATCCTGATCGGAGATGATGCGCTGATCCTGTCAATGGGCCTGACGAGGTCCGGGCAATCGCTGTCCGAAGCCCAGCCGGCACTGGTGGAGGGAGCCACCGAGCCATTTGATGGCCGGCAGCTCAAACCGATCACCCTGCCGCAGGCGATGGAAGACGCGATAAATTAGATGCGCTGGCTGGTTTCTGCGTGCGCGATAATGGTGCTGGCATTTTCGGCCGGCGCGCGCAAGCCTGCTGGCGTCGCGGATGCGGTGATCCTGTCCGATGGCCTGCCGCGGGTGCTGTCAGACTATCGGTTCTTCAAGGACACCTCTGGCTGGCAGCCCAATGACCGGGTTGTGCCCTATCAGCTGAACACACCATTGTTCACAGATTATGCTGAAAAATACCGGTTTATCTATGTACCCGAAGGCCAGCAAGCGAAGACCAATGGTGACGGCTTGCTCGATTTCCCGGTGGGATCGGCGCTGATCAAGAGCTTTGGTTACGAGGATGATGGCAAGCCCCGGCTGCTCGAGACTAGGGTGTTGCTGCACCGCGCCGATGGCTGGCTTGCTTTGCCTTATGTGTGGAATGAAGATCAGACCGAGGCGCGGTTGAAAGTCGCGGGCGAGCGCATGGCGGTGACCTTCACCGACCCGTCCGGTCAGGAGCGTATGATAAATTATGGCGTGCCGAACAAGAATCAGTGCAAGGAATGCCATGCGCTTTCCGGCGCGGTGACGCCGATTGGTCCCAAGGCGCGAAATCTGACTCATGACGGGCAGCTTGCGGATTTTGCCCGGCTGGGTCTGATCGATTGGATGCCAGAGGTCGAATATCGCGTGCCAGTCTGGGGAGAGATTAGCGCTCCGCTGAACGAGCGTGCGCGCGGCTATCTCGATGTCAATTGCGCCCATTGTCACAACATCAATGGTTCTGCCAGCAACTCCGGCCTGTTCCTGACCTATGAGGAGGCCATGCCGGTCCGTATCGGTATCAACAAACGTCCGGTTGCGGCGGGGCGGGGCAGTGGCACCCATGATTTCGACATCGCGCCCGGCGACCCTGATGGCAGCATCATGATCTACCGATTGAACAGCCTCGATCCGGGTATCAGCATGCCGGAAGTGGGGCGATCGATCGTCCATGAAGAGGGTGTGATGCTGCTCCGCCAATGGATTGCGGAGATGGAATGATTCAATTGTTTAATCTCAAGCGCCGGGCGCGGACATCAGTCCGCTTGGCTATTCTCGCATAAGCTCGGGCGCGCAGCAGCGCTTGCCTCCGCTGTGCGTCGGCTTGAGGCGCGGTGGCGAGTTTTTTTCTGAGCGCAGCGAGCCAAAGCCGACAGACCGTCGCACCTTATTGGCGCGAAAGCCAAGCGTGCTGATGCGCCCGCCCGGCGCCTGAGGCTAAAAAACCTTATTTCGCCCGGGCCCAGTCCTGGCCCTGACAGAAAAACGCCAAACAGCCTTTCATCTTCAGACTGTTCGTCGATTTCAGGCTGACTTCCGAGCGATAGGTTTTCCCGCTTTTGGGATCATAAACTTTGCCGCGCCAGATATCACCATCGGGCGTGAATCCGGTCAATATCGACATGCCCAGCAGCTTGCGATCGCGCAGCTTCTTGTCGGGATTGTGGATATCCTTCTGGCCGGTGCCATTCGGTGGTGTCACCAGATATTTGTAGATCCGGCCACAAACGCTCGTGCCGCATTTGGAAATCTTGATGATGGCATCCCGCTCCTGGGTGATCCAGTCGCCGTGAATCGAATCGGCTGCCAGCGCGGGGGTGGCGAAGATCATGGCGGCCGGGATCAGGCCAGCGGCCATTTTGCTGAGGGTGAGAATCGACATAGTCATGCTCCTGTGCGTGTCGCCGGTGTTTCCAGCTTTCGCCTATAGATTGTCAATCTTCGCTAGCGAGTCTCTGGTTACCCCAATCTGAACGCGGCGGAACAACCGTCCTTCTTCGGCCCAGAAAATCAATGTCAGTGAGGCGATTCCGCAGACCAGGAAACCAATAGCAATCGGCAACACCGTGCCATCAAATTGCAGCGCTATTGCCGCACCGATCGATGCCGACAGTGCGGTACGAGAAAAATTCTGAAAGGAAGAGGCAACGCCGGCGATCTTGCCGAAGGGTTGCATCGCGATCGAACTGAAATTCGCGCCGGTCAGGCCGACCATCGCCATCGAGGGCGCGAGCATGGCGGTAAATGTCCAGATATTGATGTGATCCGTCATCGCGAGGGCAAAGTGGATGATCGAGACTAGGATGAAGAATAGAAGCGCCGATTGCGACACCCGCCGTGCGCCAAAGCGCATGACGATCCGCGAATTGGCAAAATTTCCGAGCGACATGGCCCCGGCATTGAGCGCAAAGACATAGACGAAAATATCTTCCGCATCGAATATGTCGAAAAATATCTGCTGCGCCGAAGCGATATAGGCGAACAAAGGGGCCATCATCAGGCCGCTGGCTATAACATGACCAAAACTGTTGCGGTTGAAGATGACCTGATGCCATGCCGAGACGATGGATTTGGGACTTATCGGCGTTTTGTTGTCCGGGTGCAGAGTTTCTGGCAATCTCGCCAGCACCCACAAAAACATGACCAACCCAGCTGTTGAAAGGACCAGGAAAATTGCCTTCCACTGTGCAACCAGCAGAACCAGTTGTCCGAACAGCGGGGCGGTGATCGGCACGATCATGAACACCATCATGATCGTCGACATTGATCGCGCCATCGCGTCGCCTTCATAGCGATCACGGATGATGCTGTTGACCAGCACGCCCAGCGCTGATGCCGCCAAGCCCTGGATGAACCGAGCGATCAGAAGAAGGTCATAATCCCAGGCAAAGGCGCATAATATGCCAAAGATGATGTAGATTGCAGTGGTCACCAGCAACACCGGCTTGCGTCCGTAACGGTCCGCGAGCGTTCCATAAAGGATCGAGCCCATTGCCATACCGTAAATATAGGAGGTGATGACCCATTGCCGGTCATTGACAGCGGGCAGCGCGAAGTCATCTGACATCAATCCCAGCGCCGGTAGCATCATGTCGATCGCCAGCGCGTTCAGCGCCATCAGGCTCGCCACCATGATGATCAGCTCGACTCGGCCAATCGGGAAAGGGAGAACTTTGCTTTCCGCTTCGGAGACTTCGATGGCCTATGGCAAGATCAGGCGGGTGTGGCTATAAAAGAAATGATAAGATTGGAGCCGTTACTGGGCTGTGAAATTGGGGGAGAATAGGATGATGAAGCGATGGTTTCTCCAGCTTGCACTGTTTGCTGTAGTGCTGGCAGAGACAGGCCCTGCCCGCTCGGAAACCGTGGCGGCAGAGCCCAGCTGCGCTTCTGCATATGGTGATATATGGGAAGAGAGCGAACCGGATGTTGCTAGGCGTGAAATCGGTGGCGGACAGATAAAATCCCTGTCCAATTTTGTGCGCATGACCGATCGCCGGGTAGCGGTCGCGACAATCGTCAAAGGTGGCAATTTTGCTGGCTGGGATTTCGGCGGAACGTCCTTATCCGGCATCTGCTTTGAAGAGACTGATCTGGCGGGAGCAAATTTCGCCCATGCGTCAGCGCCCGGTGTTGGATTCATCAAGGCCGATATGACCGATGCCAATATGACCGGTGCTGCCATGCGCGGCGTCCTCTTCCGCAACGCCGGTTTGAAAAATGTGATGGCCATGGGTGCCGATTTCCCCCAGGGCCATTTTGATGGCTGCCCGGTCTATCAGGGAGGGGCTGCGATCAGCGCCAAGGGAGCGGATTTCTCCCACGTCACTTTGCACAGCTTTGGCCTATATGATGTGGATCTGACGCAGGCAATTCTAGATCAAACAATCATTGGCCCCGGTCAATTGCCATATTTGGCGAAGGCCAAATTTCGCGGTGATATCATATTGCGCGGCGGTGGCAGCGATGCCCGTTTGATCGCAGATGAAGCCCAAAAATTATCGGCCGAAAACACCGCACAGAAGGCGGCCGAGGCTTATCCGTCTTTTGACTGTGTCAAAGCCGCAAGCAAGGTCGAGCAGGAAATCTGCGGTGAATATGCCAGTGATTTGCGCTCGGCGGATCGCGATATTGCAGCGCTGTATCAGCGCGCTAAAGCAAGTGATGCCGGCGTTGAGCCAAGTCAGCTGGCATGGTTGAAACAGCGCAACCTTTGTGAAGCAGCCGAATATCCCTCGGATTGCATCCGGGGCAGCTACAGCCTTCGCAAGGGCCAGTTGCTTGGTTTGCTGGACGAAAATGACTGGCTGGCCCGCGGAGAATCCGCGCTGTTTATTGACGATGTGCTGCCGCTCCCGCCTGCTTTTATGCGGTCGGATCTATACGCCCGAGTCGTGCCGGTTCTGATCGGTGCTTCGATGATCGAGATATTGATCGAGCGCGGGAATGACGGGCTTTATGCGATTAAGGGTAGCGCGGTGGGCGCGAATGCCCATTTGTGCAGCATCTATGCCCCGCATCTCTATTTGGACAAGGAAACCGGCTGGTATATCCCGGTGTCGAAAAGGGCGGCGACCCCGATTTTCCGAATTTTTGACGACTGGCTGGAAATATTTGCGGGCGGTCGGCCAGATTATGAAAAATATCCCGAGGCAGCGGATTTCATGAGTTGCGGCATGCGCGCCAGCTTTTCGGTTGCGATCCGCATTAATGCCAGCGACGAGCTGATCGAAAGCTATCGACAATCGCTGAACGAAGAGGTGTAGTTCCTCTCCAAGCGGCGCAACAAGAGCTAGGCTATCACGATGTCAGATTCCACGCCCGATCTTCTGCAGCGCAAGATCATTCATATCGATATGGATGCCTTTTTCGCCAGCGTCGAGCAGCGGGATTTTCCTGAATTGCGCGGCAAGCCGGTGGCGGTTGGCGGATCATCCAAGCGTGGGGTTGTCGCGGCAGCTTCTTATGAAGCGCGCGAGTTCGGGGTGCGTTCGGCCATGCCTTCGGTCACCGCCAAGCGCCGCTGCCCCGATCTGATCTTCGTCAAGCACCGGTTCGAGGTCTATCGCGAAGTCTCGCAGCAGATCCGGGCGATATTTCGCATGCACAGTGATCTGGTTGAACCGTTGTCGCTGGATGAAGCCTATATCGACGTAACCCAGGACAAGATGGGGATCGGCAACGCGACCCGTATCGCCGAGATGATCCGGGCCGAGATCAAGAAACAGACCCACCTCACGGCCAGCGCCGGGGTCAGCTATAATAAATTTATCGCCAAAATTGCCTCGGATCAGAACAAGCCCGATGGCATTTGCGTGATCAAGCCGCATCAGGGGGCGGATTTTGTCGCCCAGCTGCCGGTGCGGCGCTTCTTTGGCGTTGGCCCGAAGACGGCGGAGCGGATGGCGAAGCTGGATATTCACACCGGCGCCGATCTGCGCGCGCAATCGCAGGATTTTTTGCGCCAGCATTTCGGAAAATCGGCGGGCTATCTGTTCCGCGCCTCGCGCGGTGTCGATCATCGCGAAGTGCGTTCCAACCGGATTCGCAAGTCGGTCGGCGGCGAGCGAACCTATGGCGATGATCTCGTCTCCGACAGCGATATGCACGACGCGTTCGAACATATCATCGATATCGTCTGGAATAGTATCGAGAAATGCGAGGCACGCGGACGGACGGTGACGCTCAAGGCCAAATATGCCGATTTCCGGCAGGTGACCCGGTCGAAATCAACCGATCATTATGTTGCGGGCAAGCAGGAATTCTCCTCCATCAGCCGGGAGCTGCTGGCGCAGATCATGCCGGTGGAAAATGGCGTCCGCCTGCTCGGGCTGACTCTGTCGTCGCTGGAAGGTGCAGAGGCGGCAGAACCGGATTCCGCCGCCTCCGAAAATGAGCAGGCTCAACCGGCGTTTGATTTTTAGTCCCGGACAAGAGCGATGTGCTCCGCATCAAGTGCGGAGCACATCTACGCTAGAATTTGAAGCCGGCTTCCACACCCCAGATGCGCGGCTCGTTGACGAAGCCGGTCAGGTTGTTGAAGTCGATCGCGCCCACGGCCGATTCATCATTGGTGATGTTGCGGACAAATCCGGCAATGTCGAAACTGTCGGTCTGATAACCGACGCGTAAACCGCCTTCGAGCTGACGGCGATCCTGGAATTCGATCGAGTCATAGAGGAAGAAATTGATCTTCGAACGATAGGACCAGTCGGTGAACGCATAGACCTCACCATCGCCGACAGGAATGCCGTAGCGGGCCGTGGCATTGGCAATCCAGCGGGGGCTTTGCGGCAGGCTGTTGCCGTTGATATTGACGATCGCTGCAGAGAAAGGCGCCGCCGGGGTCACGATCGGATCAAGCGGTGTGCAGAGCGACACGTTCGGGAATGTGTCGACCCGGGTAGCGCCGCAAGCTGCCGTGGTCAGGCCGCTGTCGTGAATCTCGGTATGGTTGTAGCTGAGGCTCGTGGTGAGCAGCAGTTCCGGTATTGGTTTGAGCTCGGCGTCCATTTCGATGCCATAGCCGCGCACGCTGTCGGCGTTGATCAGCCGGTTGGCGTTGATGCCGCCACCGACCGCAGTCAGCTGGGCGTTGTCGAGATCATAATAGAAGCCGTTGAGGTTGAACCGGCCGCGGCCGTCAAAGAATGTCGTTTTCACACCCGCTTCGTAAGACAGGATGGTTTCCGACTGGCCGACCGTGACCCCGTCTTCCAGCGGCGTGGCGGTCGCCGGAGGGAAAAGGATGCGGCCCTGAATACTCGGTGCGCGATAGCCCTTGGCAACGCGGGCATAGAGATTGACCTGTTCGGTCAGCTTGTAGCTGACGCTCGCATCCCAGGTGATATTGTCATCGGAAACAGAGCGGCTGACAGTGCCCAGCGGGTTTTGCAGGAAGGTCGGAAACTGGCTGTCCTGCGTGCGGGCGACGAAATAGTCGCGCTCGTCCTTGTTGTAGCGGATACCGCCGGTCATGCTGAGCTGGTCGGTTAGCGCATAGGTCAGCGAGCCGAACAGACCGAAGGCTTCGCTGTCCTGACGTTGGCTGACGAGGATATTGATGCCGCCCGGTGCATTGAGCGGATCGCCGAGCGTCGAATAATTCTCGCTGACGATACGCAGCCGCTCGTCAAAATAGAAGACGCCTGCCTGATAGCTGAGCGGTCCGGTGCCATTGCTTTCGACCCGGATTTCCTGGGTGAACTGGCTTAGCGAGGGAACGCTGTCGCGGGTTTCCGCAGTGAACGGAATGTCGCCGGGACCATAGAGCGCCGGCGGCAGGAAATTGGCACCGAAGCCGCCATCGACATCGCCGACCGAAGTGGCGTCGCCGGTCCAGAAGCTGGTCACCGACACTATCGATACCGGACCGAAATCGTGGCTGAAGCGGCCAGAGAGATTGTAGGTCTTGACCTTCTGTTCGTTCTGGCCATCGACCGCGACCTGGTCGCGGCGGAAGCCGGGATTGAGCCCTTCCTGGCCGCGGGTGAAGATATTGGCGCGGAAGACGCGCGCGGTGCCGTCGAGATTACGATATTGGCCGGTCAGCAACAGCTCGGTATCTTCGGTGAAGTTCATCAGCAGCTGCAGGCGGGCGGCGAATTCGTCATAGCCTTCAAAGGTGCTGGTTTGCGGCGCGCTTGGGTTGACATTGTCGATCCAGCCGTCCTGCCGCTGATACATGCCTGACGCGCGGACGGAGATGCCTTCGCCGAGCGGCACGTTGAGCGCCGCCTGGGCGTTGACCGCATTGAACCGGCCATAGCTGACCCGGCCAAAGCCGCTAAGGTCATACTTTGGCTTCTCCGAATCAAACTTGACGATGCCGGCCGGCGTGTTGCGGCCGAACAGGGTGCCCTGTGGACCGCGCAGCACTTCGAGGCGCTCGAGGTCGAAAATCGGGAAGCCCTTTAGGATCGGATTTTCCAGCACCACGTCATCATAGACGAGGCTGACGGGCTGCGAGGCGTTGAAGTCGAAATCGGTGTTGCCGAGGCCGCGAATATAGAAACGCGGGAAGGTTCGGCCGAAGGAGGATTCGACGATCAGGCTGGGCACGCGGGCGGAAAGTGCCCGGACATCCTGTCCACCGGCACCAAGGGCGGCGAGCTTGTCTTCGCTGATGGTCGATACTGGCAGCGGCACGTCCTGCAGATTTTCTTCTCGGCGCTGGGCGGTGACGACTATAACGTCAAGTCCCTGGCCGTCATCCGCTGCGGCTTCGTCCTGGGCATAGGCCGGTTGGACGATGCCGGCTGCGAGCAGTGCCGCGGCAAGGGTGGTACGAGAAATAATCTGCTTGGAGAAGAGGCGCATGACGATGATCTCCAGCTATGGATCTGAAATGGGAGTCGGAAGTTCCCCTCTTCCTTGTTCAATTTCCCTGAGCGACGGCATTGATCGGGGTCAAGTCAACATTGTCGCTGACGACAATAGCCGGGTCGAATCACTTTCAACTGTTGCAATTTTATTACGAATGAAGCGACAGTCCGCTCTTAGCTTTGTCAGAAACTCATTTCGTTATAGATGCGGCTGACATCGCCGTTCCATTCGCCGTGATAGCGGTCGAGCAGTTGCGCCGCCGGTGATTTGCCCTTGGCGACCACTTCGCGGAGCGGATCGAGAAAGCCGCTTTCATTGTCGCCGCTGGTGTTCAGGCGATTGCGCGCGGTCAGGCCGGCCGACGATATGTCGAGGATTTCTTTGGCCAGATCGTTCAATTTGCCGCCATTGGGAATCGGCGTATCGAGCCCGAGTTTGGGCACGGCGTTGCGCAGCGCCTCGCGTTCTTCCATGCTCCAGCCCTTGACCCGTTCCCAGGCGGCATCCAGCGCGGTCTGGTCATAAAGCAGGCCGACCCAGAAAGCTGGCAGGGCGCAGATCCGGTTCCACGGACCGCCATCGGCACCGCGCATTTCGAGGAAGCTTTTCAGACGCACTTCCGGGAAAGCGGTGGAGAGATGATCGGTCCAGTCCGACATTGTCGGTTTCTCGCCGGGCAGCACGGACAGATTGCCGTTCAGGAAATCGCGGAAGCTAAGGCCTGCCGCATCGATATACTTGCCGTCGCGGAACACGAAATACATCGGCACGTCGAGCATATATTCAGTATAACGCTGATATCCGAAACCTTCATCGAACACGAATGGCAGCATGCCAGTGCGGTGCGGATCGGTGTCGGACCAGATATGACTGCGGAAGCTCTGATAGCCGTTGGGCTTGCCTTCGGTGAAGGGCGAATTGGCGAACAACGCCGTCGCCACCGGC
>JABMNS010000264.1 GCA_013204445.1 Sphingomonadales bacterium | reverse complement strand
GTGCGGCGCTGGCACCCATCCGGGCGGTGGTGTAACCGGTGCGCCGGGACATAATTGTGCGCATGAAGTGATGGCCGACCAATCACTATGGACAAGATTGAGACGCGGAAGCTGATCACTCTGTCACTTGATCACAGCACCGTCCTTGATCACCTGCGCGACATTTTCCAGAAGCCGTATATCATCCAGCGGATTGCCCTGAACCGCGATCAAGTCGGCATAATGGCCTTCCGCAATGTTTCCAATTTCCGCTTCACGCGACAATAAACGCGCGGCTTCTATCGTAGCCGCCTGAATGACCTGCAGTGGCGTCATCCCGTATCTTACCATATAGGAAAATTGCCGACCGTTCATGCCATGTGGATAGACTCCGCTATCACTGCCGAAAGCTAGCTTTACGTCCATTTTTACCGCTTTTCTAAACCCCTGCCGCTGAACATAGGTGGTTTCACGGTTCTTGCGGAGATATTCCTCCGGCCAGGCTTCCTTGGTACCAATTTCGTTGATATAATCGCCGTTGAATATATCCATCACTAGCCAGACGCCTTCCGCTTTGGCCATTCTTAGACCTTCCTCGTCAATCAGGCTGGCATGTTCAATCGACCGCACCCCCGCCCGGATGGCTGTTTTTATTCCCTCCGCACCATGGGCATGGGCAGTCGCATAGCTTCCGCGTGCCGTGGCGACATTAACGGCGGCGCGCATCTCCTCTTCGGTGAGTTCCGGTTCACCCGGTTCGGTGCCGATAGCCAGCACTGCGCCGGTGGCGATTAGCTTGAGAAAGTCGACGCCATTATCGAACAGGAACTCGGCCCGCGCTTTCGTTTCCTCCGGGCCTCTCGCCACGCCCAATCGCATATCGGCGGGCAACTCGTCATTGGGAACCACTCCGTTGAGTTCGCCCCCACCCTTCGGAATCGTAATATATGCACCGGCAACAAACATGCGCGGACCCTGCACTCGTCCCGCATTGATGGCGTTGCGTAGCGCGACGTCGGTGAGCCCACGATATGTGCCGACGTCTCTCACAGTCGTAAAGCCAGCCTTCAATGTGGTCAGTGCATTTTGAGCACCGATCAGCGCCGTCTCGGCTGGTGAGGTCTTGAGCGGCGCGGCAAGATCGGAACTTTGTCCGGCATCCGCCAAATGGGTGTGCAGATCGATCAAGCCGGGAAGAACGGTATATGATGACCAATCCAGTGGGCTCGCACCTTTGGGTGTTCCCCCGCATTGCTCAACTTTGATGATCTTGCCATCCTGAATAAACACGCATTGATTTGCTTTCAGTTCACCGGTTTGCACGTCAAGCAACTGCCCGGTTTGCAAATATACTGAACTTGCCGAGGCAGAGGATGTGCTTGCGAGCATCCCAAAGGAAAAGAAAACAAGGGCCGGTAATATTTTCATCATCGTCACACTCCGTGATTATTCTGTCTTCGACTAGGAAAAAGGGCAATGATATTCATCGCTATAGTAGCAACTATCAATGCGATGATCTGATCAAATGTTCAGACTATTTTAACCAATCTACATGACCAAACTTTAACCAAACTACCTTAGGAGGCAGCCTCAAGAACCAGATATTCGTCCAATTGCTGAAGCGGCACAACAAAGTTTGCCAATGGCTTGGTGAAGATGATTTGATAAAGCCTTGGAGCATTATATGATCAAAGACCTAAAAAGACTGTGGCGTGAGAAATCGGGGAATGTCTTAATAATGGCAGGCCTTTCCATGCCGCTCATTATCGGATTTGCCGGTTTGGCAACCGACACGGTTCAATGGTCTCTCGCCAAGCGTGAATTGCAGCGTTCGGCAGATTCTGCTGCACTGGCAGGAGCTTATACAGTTGCGCAACAAGGCAACGCTGTCCAAGGCGCTACCGATAGCATTGCTTTGACCAACGATCTTCCGCTTGATGGGAATCCGATCATAGAAAACGCACCGACGAGTGGAGCCTATTCCGGTGATAATAATGCCATCTCGGTTGCGATGAACTCCCGGATGGAATTGCCTTTTTCGAGAATATTTCTGTCGGCAGGTGCATTGATTACTGCAAAAGCGACGGCGGCGATGATCTCCAATGGAAACTATTGCGTTATATCGCTGGATACCAGCACGGCTACAGGCGTGGAGGCAATCGGTAACGGAATTGTAGACCTCAACTGTGGGATTTTTGCCAATTCTCGCGGACAAAATGCAGTATCAGCCGGTGGTTCGGCAACTGTGATTACCGATCTCGTCGGGGCAGTCGGCGGTCTTTCTCCAAGCGGTAGCTACTCAGCCGGTGTCAAACTGGCACCTTATTCAGTTCCCCAACCTGACCCATTTAAAGACTTGCCTGATCCGGTGCCGAACGGTTGTGTAAGCCGAGTGAGCGTAAGTCCGAACCAAACGAAGACACTTTCCCCGGGATGTTATCGCGGGATGGATTTAAAGGGTACTGTGCATTTTGAACCGGGCGTCTATTATATCGATGGCGATTCATTATCATTCGGAGCGCAAGTTAAGGCGACCGGGTTAGGAGTCACGTTCATTCTCACCAGTTCGAGAGGGTCGACTGTACCCAGTTCCATCGCCACTTTGAGTATCAATGGCGGAGCCACTTTGAATTTAAGCCCCCCCACCATGGGTACGTATGTAGGTGTGCTGTTTTATCAGGATCGTAGAGCCTCTGCTGGCACCACAAAAATAAACGGAAACAGTTTGTCCGTGCTTGAGGGAGCCTTCTATTTCCCTTCCCATCTTTTAGAGTTTAACGGCACTTCGGGAATGACTACGGATTGTATCCAGCTTGTTGGATTCAAGGTGAAACTTACAGGTAATAACACGATCACAAACGTTTGCCCGGTCGATGGTTCTTCATCTTTCCGGGGTGCCGTTATCCGGCTTGTATCTTGAGGCTGACCATGAATAATGCCACTCAGAAAATCTGGGATCTTTTCCGTGACGACGAAGGAACCAGTGTTGTAGAGTTAGCAATACTATCGCCGTTCGCGGCAGTCCTGCTTCTGGGCATGGTTGACACTTCATTTGCGTTTACAGAAAAACTCAAAATTGAACAGGCGGCACAAAGGGCGGTAGAAAAAGCGACTGCTTTTAGCGGCGCAGGCTCCGATTACTCCGGTCTAGATGATGAGGCGGCGCAGGATGCAAATGTTCCTCTTAGCGCTGTCACCATGGACAAATGGCTGGAATGCGGCGGTACCAGGCAGGCAAATTTCAACGACATTTGCGCTAATGATGAGTTAATAAGCCGGCATATTTCTATCACCATAGATAATTCCTACACCCCGCTTTTCAAATACGGGCCGATTGGAAGGCTCGTGGAGGTTAATAACAACGGCAAGATACCATATTCAGTCGATGCACAAGTGAGAATCCAATGACGATGCGAAAACTCAAACTTTTGGATAGGCAAGATGGATCAGTGGCTGTTGAAGCTGCCTTTGCGCTGCCGGTGCTTTTTGCTTTTTTTGGTGTGATTGCCCAGTTGGCAATGGTTATGTTTGTCCAGGCAAGCCTTGATCATGCGACTGGCGAAGCTGCAAGATATGCAACTATTTATCCCACTCCGTCGGAAAGCGAAATTGAGGCCAAGGCACGCAGTTCGACTTTTGGAGGAGATCCAAGTGCAATTCGCAGCGTGACTATTGTCAGAGGCAGCGATGATGGCCGCAATTATGCCGAAATTACTATGGTCTATGATTATCCGCTGGTTTCATGGTTTGTTGAAGGTTCGGCGTTTGCTCTAAGTCAATCGAGACGCGCTTATTTGCCATGAGCCAGAAGACGCATCAGCGCCGTGCACCTGAAAAACAGACTTTGCGATATCCAACCCAATATTGCTAACTTGCGACATGGACGCCTCCTTCTAATGGTCTTCAACACCTCCATTATGGCACACTAATGCCGTCGGGGGGCGTCCACCCCATCACCCAGTTTCGGTCATTCGAGCACGAGTAAATAGTTCGCACTGAGTGGCTGCTTTAGGGAGCAAGCTTCGACTGTGGCAATGAGGGCGCGAAGCAGACATCCTGGAGCAATATCCAGCCCCTAACCATCTGAAAGTGGTGTTACATTCAGCGCCGTCATCCGGTCAGGCAGGCCGGCAAGCCTTGCTACATGGTCAACGGTTTATAATCCGCGCGAGTGATGTTAAGCTTTTCGTCCCCGTCGCTCGTAATGTCGACGCTCTCGCCCACTTCGATATTGGCCGGTGTAGTCCAGCACATCTGGCCCTCGTCGTTCATGGCGCTAGTGAAACACTGCTTTCCGTCGACCAGCACGTAGGTGCCGTGGTCGAAATGCTCATCTCCGGCGTTTGCGATGTAATTGCCGCTCGCGTCGATAGACTCCATGATCTCCTTGTCGTCCATCACGAATGTCCAGGTCGTCTCATGCAGGGACATGGCTTCTGAAGGAGCCTCCACCTCGGCAACCGCCACGGTTTCTTCTTCAGCTTCCGGGCTTCCGCAAGCTGCGAGCATCGCGACACTGGTAATGACAAATAGCTTTTTCATTGGATCCTCCATTGAATGAGCCGAGAGCTTAACACTTTCAAACAAGCGTCCCAAGTGGTTTCTCGGCTAGCCCGTCGACCCTTGTCCCCCATTGTTGCCAATAGAGGTGTTAGATGTCCGCTCCCCATCCACAAACGAGCACAAGCGCGAGAGCGTGAAGCCTGCGTAAGCGACAACCAATCGTGTCTTGAAATGTTGGTAGCGGAGGAGGGACT
>JABMNS010000263.1 GCA_013204445.1 Sphingomonadales bacterium | reverse complement strand
TAGTCGGATTTTTTCATATCCGATTCCCGATAATCCCATCCGCCGAAAAAGCGAACTGCCATCCGCGGGCCAGTCGTCGCATACACCTCTTTACGTTTGAACGCGGCAAACAATTCCGCGCGCGTGTTTGCTCGAGCCCAGGCGCCAATATATCCGGAACTCGTCAGTCGCCAGTTCTCCCACAGCCGTCCCGCCATTTTGCTATTGAGGCGCTCTTTGCCGGGCTCGGATTCTACAAATTTGCCCCAGAAATTATTGTCATCAGCAGTAGACAGCCCGGTATGGGTATCGGTGCTGCCGATCAGGCCATATTGGTAAGGATTGACACCAAACCGCGCTTGCAGATCCAGGCCCTGCTTCAGTCCTTCCCGGGCATATTCACCAGCAAGCCACTTGCGCAGCTTGCCGGGATCTGCTGGTTTTGGCTCCATCGAGATGTTATTTTCATCCCAGCTTTCAAAATCCGCAAATTCATCGTCGGGCGACAGCAGCGGATGCGCCTCGCCATCACCTTTGACTTGCGTGGTTTCGTAAAGCGGTTCCCAGCGCGCGCGCAAATCGACATATTGCTGGTCGAATGGCTTTCCATCTATCTGGGTGTCACCGAACATATTGCCATTGGAAATATTGCCGTTGTGGGCAATCGCCATCACCTCGCCGCCGGTCTGTTTTTCATAGGCCGCCAGATAGCGCCACAGGTCTAGCGGATTGTTGCTGTCCGCCGCCGAGAACGGCATGGTTTGAAGAGTTTTGTCCTTGTCGTCTTTGAAAACGACAACGCGGTGTTGATTGCCACCACCCGGCATGGACGTCCATTCATAGCCCGCAAATGTCGTGAACTTACCTGGCTTGTTATGCCTTTCTGCCGCTTCGACCAATTCTGACCAGACCGTCTTTCTGAATGCTTTAGGTGGCTGCCCTTCTCCACGGCCATAGGTGATGGATTCCACCACTTCATTCATCGGACCAACAGTATCCCCGGCTTTATTCATTGCCGCCCAGGCCTTCCCCAGCGGCGTGTCGACAATATCCGGATTCCCCTTTTCCATTCCCAGAAACACGCCCGTATATTCCGCATGGTCGGACACCATCAGAAAATCGAGTGACTGTTCCAGTTTGGCTTTCCTGCCGCCATGCGCATCGACTTCTTCACCCTGGGCGAAACGATAGGCATCATCCGGTCCGAGCGTTTTGTTGCCGAAATTATAACTGTCGAAGGAATATAGTGTGTGGAGATGGAGGTCGCCCCAATAGACTTGTTCAGGATAATCAGTCAGTGTCACTGCAGCTGCAGGCTGTTCGGCTTCTTCAGTGTTGTCCGCCCCGGAACAACCGCCAAAAAGTAAAGATGTGGCAAGCAACATGCTCGCGGCCCCCAGCTTCAAAATAATCTTGGGATCGATTTGATGTTTTTTATCGTAGAATATACCCGCCATTTGCATTTTCTTTTCCCCCTCAAACATTCGCCCGCATGCTGAATTGATCAGCAAAGACATCCTAACAATTTTGGCCTGTCACTTTTGATTGTGGAGGCGCATTTTATATGAATGTATATTCATTTAATTAATTAGGTATACCGCCAATTTCAATAGGCGGATCATAGGGGGGAATATCATGCGGTCGACTTTCAGGGGTTTCAAACGACAACTTGCGATAGGTGTGGCAGTTGGTGCGATCGGCGGTTTTGCGACACCATCTCTGGCGCAAGACGCTGACAAATCATCTAAAATTAGTTCTGGCAACGAAGAGATTCTCGTTACCGCTCGAAAGGTAACCGAGCGTTTGCAGGAATCGCCGGTGGCAGTGACAGCCATTGGCGCCGACCGACTGGAACGGATTGGTGCCACCGATCTTTCTGATCTGAGCGGCCGCGCGCCGAACGTGACGATCAACACCATAGGCAATTTTGGAAGCTCCATTTCTGTTTTCATTCGCGGCATCGGCAATGGTGACCCGGACTCCACTGTTGATCCTTCAGTCGGCATTTATGTGGATGGCGTTTACCTTCCGCGCACCGCGAACAGCTCGCTTGACCTCTTCGATGTGGAGCAGGTCGAAATTCTGCGAGGACCACAAGGGGTGCTGTTTGGACGGAACACAACCGGTGGAGCAGTCAATTACCGGACAAAAAGACCAACCGGTCAGTTTGATATGCGCGGGTCGATTACCTTGGGTGATTTCGGGCAGCGCGATATTCGCTTTGCTGCTGAGACGCCGCTGATCGACGATGTATTGGCAGTCAAGGTTGCGGCATTTTCCCAACATCTGGATGGCTATTACCTGAACACCTTCACGGGCATTCCTGGCCGGCGGAATGCGACCTCCGCGGGCATGAGCAATACATTTACCTTCCGTCCGTCGCTTCGCTTTACGCCAACCGACAATTTCGATTTGACCATCATCGGCGAATATAGCCGTGAGCGGAGCGAAAACCTGCCATCGATCAACGTCTCGACGCCCAATCAATTGCTGCAAGTCTTCTATGGCGTCCCGTCATTTCAGCGTGGCCAGGAAGTGCGTGCCTTTGCCTGGAATGTTCCCGGACAGAGCGATGTTGATGTCTGGGGCGTTACAGCCGAGGCAAATTGGGAAATTGGCCCGGGTACATTGACGTCGATTTCCAATTACCGTGAGACTACCAAAGATATTAACAATAATGACACCGACGGCACCACGGCAGGCTTTTTCGAAACTTTGCGCGATCAACCACACAAGCAGCATTCTAGCGAATTGCGCTACAATGCCCCAGTCACAGACGATCTCAATATCATCGCCGGCCTCTATTATTTCAAACAGAAATATTTCCTGCGCAGAGACACATTTCTGAATGTGACCAATGGCCCAACCACGTCGCATACCAATGCGATCACCGGACAAACTCATGATAATTTCGCCGTCTTCGGACAGGCTGAATATAATGTCACGCCCGAACTCAGGGTATCTCTGGGTGGTCGGTATACAACCGAGAAGAAAGACTTCTTTGCCACATTGTTCACGCCCTTTCCGAACCTTGGCCCGGTATATACGCTGAGCAAAAAATGGTCCAATTTTGGACCGGCCGCAGGGATCGACTATGAAGTCAACGACAACATCATGATCTACGCCAAATATTCAAAGGGGTTCAAGAGCGGTGGCTTCAATGGCCGCGGCGGCACCCCCGGGGCGCTTGGACCATTTGACGAGGAAAGTGTCGATGCATTTGAAGGTGGCATAAAGGCGGACTGGCTGGACAATCGCCTTCGCACAAACCTGGCGGTCTATTATAACAAATATGATGATCTGCAGCGTACGGTGATCCGGACGCTGGTCGGCGGAGCGGGCGGCAACAACCAGGAAACCGTGACGGACAATGCGGCTTCAGCCACCGTCAAGGGCTTCGAACTGGAAGTATCTGCAGTACCGATTGACGGTCTGAATCTCGATTTCTCTGCCGGATATAACAATGCCAAATATGATGAATATATGGCTGACCTTAACGGCGATGGTATAATTACAGACAATTCAAACCAGGAAATATCAAGAGCGCCAAAATGGACTTTGGGCGGGGGCGCTTCCTATGCCGCTGACCTGGGCGGTGCAGGAATCCTGACCTTCCGCGGGGACTGGACGCATGTTGGCAAACAGAACATATTGACCACGGGGGCGCTGGATGGACGGATACCGTCCTACGATGTGATTGATGCCAGCGTTCGTTGGGACATACCCGGTGATCAGGCCTATGTGACAATCTTCGTTAAAAACCTAAACAAGGAAGTCTATCAAGCATCATACACGCCCGTGGGTGGGCTTTTTGCTTTTACCAACATTAGCCCACCACGTCGTTGGGGGATAACATTGGGCTTTGACATGTGAATTGAATTTCTTCGCGAAGAGAAGGGGCGTTCTCCCAACGCCCCTTTTTTTTTGGAGAGTGCAGATGTATTCTGTTGTGCCCTGAAAGCAGAGTGAAACCGATACTCACCGTTCATTGATGTCATGGCGTGGCATTGTCACATTAACTTGGTCAAGGCGCAAGATTGGCAACGGGTTGATG
>JABMNS010000262.1 GCA_013204445.1 Sphingomonadales bacterium | reverse complement strand
TTTTGGGATCACAGAAGTAAACATCGATATTCGTTGCCATCTTGAAGCGCTCGTGATCGGACAACTCCTTGCCTCTATCCCACGTCAGAGATTTATAGAGTTCACTTGGTAATTTGCCGTGAAAATGAGTTTTCTGCGGCAAGTTTGCAAACGAGCATGCGCGCTTGGGTGTGGCATGGGTGGTGCTTTGGATTGGCAACCGACTAGGCAGGATTGTTCATGCTGGTCAGCGCGTTGACGGGTCTGGAGACGATGCAGGTGGCCTTGCCCGTCAAATCAGGCGACAAAGGTTGCGTTCGAGGTCCGAAGTGCGATAGTCTGAGTTTCTCGGCTAACTAATCAACAAAGCAATATTTTGGTCATAGCCTTATCTCACAGTGATATTCGAATCTTCAAATCGAAAAAACATGTCGGAAAATTTGTTAGGAAGTCTTTGATTAATGAATACTCTGTTTGATTACCGAGAAAAGATTCGCACGCATCATCGAACCGATGAAGCCGAGATTCTGGAATATCTGATATCTAATTTCGGTCCGGATGAGCAGACGCGCAAGCGTATTCAAGAACGCGCGATACAGGTGGTCCGCGACGTACGGAATGCATCCGGCCCCACCCTGACCGAGAGCTTTCTTAGCGAATATGGCCTGTCTACTGACGAAGGGCTCGCCCTAATGACACTAGCGGAAGCGCTATTGCGCGTTCCGGACAACCAAACGATTGATGCACTGATTGAAGACAAGATTGGACCTTCCAACTGGCGCGACCATATCGGACAGTCGGAAAGCTCGCTCGTCAATGCATCAACCTACGCGCTGGAAATGACGCGTAGCGTGATAAACAAGCCTGAAAGCCGAGGGCCGCTGGACGCTCTGCGGGGCGCAATAAAACGATTGGGTGAGCCTGTAATCCGTCTGGCTGTGCGACAGGCGATGAAAGAACTCGGCAATCAATTTGTGCTCGGGGAAGATATGAAGCTTGCGTTGAAGCGGGCAGAGAAATGGAAGGCCAAGGGTGCGACCTACTCCTATGATATGCTAGGGGAGGCTGCGATTACGCAGCCAGGTGCGGATGAATATTTTGCGGCTTATTTAGACGCGATAAAGGAAATCGCAAAGGTCGCCGTTTCTGATGATTTGCGGCAAAACCCAGGTCTTTCTATCAAATTGTCGGCTCTTTATCCTCGTTACGAGATGAGCCAGCAGGCAAAAGCAGTACCTGATCTTGCCGAACGCGTCGGTGAACTGGCTCGCGCTGCGCGCGACGCCAATATCGGCCTGAATATAGATGCCGAAGAAGCCTATCGTCTTGGTATATCGCTCGATATGATCGAGATGGTGCTCAGCGATCCGCGTCTTGCAGGCTGGGATGGCTTTGGCGTCGTTGTGCAGGCGTTTGGAAAGCGGGCGAGCTTTGTTCTCGACTGGCTCTATTCCCTTGCTACCCAGCTTGATAGAAAGATCATGGTTCGCTTGGTCAAAGGCGCATATTGGGACAGCGAGATCAAGCGAGCGCAAATGGATGGCGTGCCCGACTTTTCAGTATTTACGACAAAATCGGCGACGGATATTAGTTATATCTGCTGCGCATCACAGCTTCTTAAAATGACCGATCGCATCTATCCCCAATTTGCCACACATAATGCTCACAGCGTTGCGGCCATTCTGGAAATGGCCGGTAACAACCAGGGTTTTGAGTTTCAGAGGCTGCATGGCATGGGCGAAGCCTTGCACGATGCATTGCTCCGCAATGAAAAAGTGCGCTCACGGATATATGCTCCTGTCGGGAAACATCGTGAATTGCTCGCTTATCTTGTCCGACGGTTGCTTGAAAACGGTGCGAACTCGTCATTTGTGAACCAGCTGGCCAATCATACGGTTGCCGCCGAAATGATTGCTACTGATCCTTTCGAGACGCTAAAGACTGACCAGCAATCAAGCTACACGAAGATTATGAAGCCTGCTGATCTTTATCAGCCGGATCGCGTTAATTCGCGCGGTTGGGATCTGGCCAATCGCAATGACATGAATGATTATGTAGCAGAGCGTGCTCCTTTTGCTGAAAAGCTGTGGCGTTCGTCGCCGATAACCGTGCGTCCGGTGACCGGCGGAACCACGCGCAAGATATTCAATCCCGCGCTCATCGACAGTCAGGTTGGCGAAGTGATCGAGGCTGATGAAAATCAGGCCCTTGAAGCGATAGAAGACGCCCGCGTCTGGCATGCTCCCGTCGCTGAACGTGCCGCGATCCTGCGAAGGGCTGCCGATCTTTACGTGCAGCATCACGGCGAAATCTTCGCATTGTTGGCGAGAGAGGCTGGCAAAACCCAGTTTGATACGATCGCCGAATTGCGCGAGGCGGTCGACTTTCTGCGCTACTACGCCAAAGAGGCTGAGAAACATCCGGAGAGCCAGCCGCGGGGCACGATCAGTTGTATCTCTCCATGGAATTTCCCGTTGGCGATTTTTACCGGTCAGGTCGCAGCGGCTCTTGCCGCGGGCAATGCAGTTCTGGCGAAACCAGCCGACCAGACGCCGCTTATTGCAGCTTTGGCGACCAATTTGCTGCACGAAGCAGGCGTGCCCTTAGCCGCTCTTCAGTTACTGCCGGGCGCTGGCGCAACAGTGGGAGCCGCGATCAGCGGTGATGCCCGCATTAATGGCGTATGCTTTACCGGATCTACCGCAACGGCGCAGACCATAAACCGGAATATCGCTGAAAATGGCCAGGCTGCTTCGCTTCTGATCGCCGAGACCGGCGGCCTGAACTGCATGATCATAGACTCGACAGCTTTGCCGGAGCAATCCGTTCGTGATATTATCACGTCTGCATTCCAGTCTGCTGGGCAACGTTGCTCGGCTTTGCGTGTCCTCTATTTGCAAAAGGATATTGCCGAGCCGTTTTTGCAAATGCTGAGCGGTGCAATGGACGCAATGGAGATGGGCAATCCGTGGTGGCTGTCGACCGACATCGGACCTGTTATCGATCAGGCGGCGTATGATAAAATTAGTGCGCATATAGACACCGCGCGCCAGCAAGGCAGATTGCTTATGCAGCTGGACTGTCCGGAGGATGGTTATTTTGTGGGACCAGCGGTCATCAAGGTAGACGGAATTGACGATCTGGAAGAAGAGATATTCGGTCCGGTTTTGCACGTTGCTACTTTTGAGAATGACGAACTCGACAAAGTCATCAACGATATCAACAATCGCGGTTACGGGCTCACCTTTGGCTTGCAGACCCGGATCGAGCGACGCATCAACAAACTAACCAGAGCGATGAAAATCGGGAATATTTACGTCAATCGTAACCAGGTCGGTGCCGTCGTCGGTTCGCAACCATTCGGGGGAGAAGGCTTGTCCGGTACAGGCCCCAAGGCTGGAGGACCACATTATTTGCCGCGCTTTTATGAGAGATCCAGACCGATAAGACCGGTAAATCTTGGCAAAGAACTGGACTGGGAAACGGTTCAAACGGCCCTCGACAACCTTCCGGCTGCCGACACGCGGCCGCGCAGCTCAGAAATCATGCCTGGACCTACCGGGGAATCGAATGAACTGTTCACCTATGCGCGGGGAACGATATTGTGCCTCGGCCCATCGTCGCAAGATGCTGTAAAACAGGCGGAGACGGTTCACCAAAATGGCTGTGATCCGCTAATCTGCGTTCCCGGTGTCACAGGAGAAAATGCGCTAGACGGGTTTCTACCCCGCGAATTTCTGTGCCGTTTGACCGGTATAGATGCCGTTATATGCTGGAGTGAAATTGAAGATATCCGCGCCATTCGGAAGGCGCTTTCTATTCGCGATGGGCCGCTGATCCCGATCATTACCGATGAGAAATTTGGACACCAGTGTTTGGTAGAACGCCTCGTCTGTATTGATACAACCGCTGCGGGCGGAAATGTCTCGCTGCTTACATAAACATTTCAGGTATCGCCAAAACGGTGGCTCAAATTGAGAGGCTGTTTAGTGTCTCACCTTGGGAGTAAACCCACCAGCTTCTAGCTGGTAGAAGGCTTCAG
>JABMNS010000261.1 GCA_013204445.1 Sphingomonadales bacterium | reverse complement strand
TTCCCGGCCCCGGCCTCGCGATCCGTATCCCTGGTGAAGTCACCAAGGAGCGCTGCGATATCTTGCGCAAGGCCGACGCGATCTATCTCGAAGAGATTCGCAATGCCGGACTATATGACGCGATCTGGCAGGCTTTCGCCGTATTGCTCCCGGTCAAGACCGTCGGCGTGATGGGTGATCAGCGCACTTATGACAATGTCTGCGGCCTACGCGCCGTGACCAGCACCGATGGCATGACCGCCGATGTTTACCCCTTCGACGCCAGCTTCTTGACCCGCGTATCGACGCGGATCGTCAACGAGGTGAAGGGGATCAACCGGGTGGTCTATGATTATACCAGCAAGCCGCCGGGGACTATTGAGTGGGAATAAAAACCCATTCAGTTATAGCTTCCCTGACGATGGGCCAATTGACTACGAAGACGAGAGTGAAAAGGTCGATAATTCGAGTCTGGCTCGACGCCCTTGTGCTGTGCCTGACATTGGTCACCGCCGACAAGAATATTCACCAATATCCCGTCAAAACCCTCTGGAAAGGAAGAACTCCATGAAAGCTATCCAACTCCATGCTCCCGCATCTCTCGACAATCTCAAGCTCGTAGACCTGCCCGATCCGGCAGCCCCCGGTCCCGGCGAAATCGTGGTGCGGTTGCGCGCCTCCAGTCTCAACTATCATGATTATGCCGTGGTCAAGGGCATGCTTCCGACCGCCGACAAGCGTATTCCAATGTCCGATGGCGCGGGCGAAGTCACCGCCGTGGGCGAAGGCGTCAGCGATTTTGTGGTGGGCGATCTGGTGGTCTCGACCTTTTTCCCCGAATGGATGGACGGCGCTCCGCCCGAAGGCGGTTTTACCCGTGTCCCTGGCGATGGCATTGATGGCTATGCGGTCGAGCAGGCTGTTGGCCTTGTCACGTCCTGGACCAAGGCACCTAAAGGCTATAGTGCCGCCGAAGCCGCGACTTTGACCTGCGCTGGTCTTACCGCGTGGCGGGCTTTGTTCGTCGATGGCTGCGTAAAACCCGGTGATAGCGTGTTGGTGCAAGGCACCGGTGGCGTCTCGATCTTCGCGCTGCAATTTGCCAAGGCGGCTGGCGCGACGGTGATTGCGACTTCCTCTTCCAACGAAAAACTCGAACGTCTAAAGGAACTGGGCGCAGATCACCTGATCAATTATAAGGAAGTCGAAGCTTGGGGAGCGAAAGTGCTCGAACTGACCGGCGGCAAAGGCGTCGATTGCGTGGTTGAAATTGGCGGCCCGGGCACGCTCGACCAGTCGATGATGGCCACACGGATAGGCGGCCATGTAGCGCTAATCGGCGTTTTGACCGGCTTTTCCGGACCCGTGCAAACGGCACTGCTGATGGCAAAAAACCTGCGGGTACAGGGCCTGACCGTTGGCAGCCGAGCGCAGCAGATTGATATGATCGCGGCGATCGAGGCCAATGGCCTCAAGCCGATACTCGACCAGCATTTCCCGCTCGCCAATCTGGCCGACGCTTTCCGTCATCAGGAATCGGGCAAGCATTTCGGCAAGATTGTGGTCGATATCTGAAGCAAAATGGCGGATTAAAGGAAACAAAAATGATAAACGGAAGCTGTCTTTGCGGATCGGTTAAATATGAAGCGGATTGTGACAATGGACCAATCATTCACTGTCATTGTCAAACCTGCCGAAAAGCCCATAGCGCTGCCTTTGTCAGCGTCATGCCGATAGCGCATGACGCTTTTAAATGGACCGATGGTACGGAACTGCTCAACCGGTTTGAATCATCGCCTGGGAAAAACCGTTATTTCTGTAAGTTCTGTGGATCACAGCTGATCGCCGAGCGGCTGGACGCGAACATGGTCCTGCTCAGAATGGGCTGTGTCGACACGGATATAGTCGACCGGCCTGATGCCCATATCTGGCGGTCGGATGGCGCGCCATGGTATGATCCGGACCATAAAATCCGCCAATTGGCCGAAGGCTATTCCAAGGCTTAGGACCGCGATACAGATTTCCTCCGCCAGCGAATCCTGCATGGGCCATGTTATCTCGGCGTTGTTCCGGCTCGCCGGAAACAGGGATTGGGAAGGCAGATGATGGCCGCCGCCGAGGATTGGCTGCGCGCACGATATGCGGCGAAAATCCAGGGATGATCATGATCAATCCATCGGCTTTTACAAAGCGCTGGGATATGAAGTGTAATCGGTGGTGACGATCGCAAAGAGGCTGGGCCCGCTCGGCAACTGAGCGATGGGAAGCTGACCGATATCATCCGGTCTGCGATGCCCTGGTTTTGTACCCCATTGCCAATTTTAATTTTTGAGCCTAGCGATCCCGGCAATCGAATCTGGGCAATGTATCGAGGATAATGACAATGGCTGGTGAAACCAAAATGTACGGCATTTCCAATTGCGACACCGTCAAGAAGGCGCGCAACTGGATGGAACGCAATGGCATCAACTATGTTTTCCATGACTATAAAAAGTCCGGGATCACCAGGGACAAGCTTGAAATGTGGGTGATGCAGGTCGGCTGGGAAGCGCTAGTCAACAAGCGCGGTACGACCTTTCGCAAGCTCCCCGTCATGGTGAAGGAAAATATCGGCGACGATACAGCGGTCATGGTCATGGAGGAAAATCCCAGCATGATCAAACGGCCGGTGCTGGAGCATGGCGACGAACTGGTCGTTGGATTCAAGGCTTCGGACTATGAAGCCGCTGGACTGGCCGCGCGCAACAGCTGAATTTGCTAAGTGCGTCGCTTCCGTCCGGATGACGAGAAATTCCGCCATCGCGTTGCGCATAACCACCCCGAGTGCCGTATCGCCAATCACCCGGTCACCCTTTATCTATGTCCACTGCGTCCGGGCGCTGGTTTCGGACAAAAGGGCGAGGCCGCCGGCGATCTTCGTTGACGCCGTTCGGCTCAGGTGAAAAGGCTATCGATATGGTTCAGGCAAAATGGAATGGCGTGGTGATCGCAGAGAGCGACGATATAGTGGTGGTCGAGGGCAATCATTATTTCCCGCGCGACTCGGTCTGGTCAAAATATCTGATGCACAGCGACACCAGCAGCCACTGCCCCTGGAAGGGTGACGCGTCCTATCATTCCCTGGTCGTCGAAGGCGAAATCAACGAGGATGCGGCTTGGTATTATCCGGCGCCAAAGGACGCTGCCGCCGAAATAGCGGGGCGGATCGCCTTTTGGAAAGGCGTCGAGGTCGGCTAGTCATGAGCGCCCGATTTGCCTTATTATTCGCGCTGGTGCTGGCCGGATGCGGGGTACGGGCGGAAGAAGCGACTATGAACGCAGCGACATTGAGCGGGGACGCGCCGGTCATCATCGCCCATCGCGGTGCCAGCGGCGAGCGTCCGGAACATACGCTGGCTGCCTATCAACTGGCTATTGAGCAGGGCGCCGATTTTATTGAACCCGATCTGGTCTTGACCAGGGACGGCGTGCTCGTTGTCCGGCACGAGAATGAGATCAGCGAAACCACCGATGTCGCCGACAAGCCGGAATTTGCCGATCGCAAAACCGTCAAGATGATCGACGGCGAGCGCCATGAAGGCTGGTTCACCGAAGATTTCACCCTTACCGAGCTAAAGACACTCCGGGCCAAGGAACGGCTGCCCGAGTTGCGCGAGGCGAACAGCCGTTATGATGGCCAGTTCGAAATACCGACCTTTGAAGAGATTCTGCAACTGCTCAACGTGCATGCGGCCAAAAGTGGCAAGCGGGTCGGCGTCTATCCTGAGACTAAACACCCTAGCTATTTCAATGCGTTGGGGCTGAGTCATGACGAGCCGCTGTTCAGATTGCTAGAACAATATGGCTATAGCGGCAAGGATGATCCGATATTCATCCAGTCGTTTGAGGTCGGCAATCTACAGGCCCTCGCCGCGAAAACGGACGTCCGTCTGGTCCAGCTGGTGGCCGGCGAAGGCGGGCCACCGGATCGCCAAGACCTGACCTATGCATCGATGCTTACGTCAGATGGTCTGACAGAAATCGCCACTTATGCTGATGGCCTAGGGCCGCCAAAGGATCTGGTGATTGGTCGAAATATATTGGGTCAGCTGGACCAGCCAACGGGACTGGTCGAGGCTGCGCACAGGGCAGGGTTGCTCGTTCACCCTTGGACATTCCGGGCGGAAAATTATTTTCTGCCGACCAATTTCAAGAGCGGCATTGACCCGCGCGACCCTGGCGATCTCGCCGGCGAGGTACGCACATTTGTCGCCGCTGGTGTCGATGGCCTGTTCAGCGACAATCCGGCGCAGGCGGTCACGGCCCTAAAGCCATAATCGCGAAGCTGGCCTTATCTTTCGCCATCGCTTATTAGAACCAATCTATCTCTGTCATTGCTTAGGATTGCCATGTCCACGACCTTCAAACTCGATACGTCCACCAGTCGCGCCAATCCTCTGCCGCAGCCGATGCGGCGACTGTCGGTTCCTAAAATCCAGGGCCGCAAGGTCGATGGGGTGACGGCGGAGCCGGTAGTCATGCTGACCGCCTATACCGCGCGGTCGGCGCAATTGCTCGACGCCCATTGTGATATGCTGTTGGTCGGTGATTCTCTGGCGCAGGTGATTTACGGCCTTGATTCGACCATTCCGGTCACGCTTGACATGATGTGCAATCATGGCGCGGCGGTGGTCCGGGGCAGCTATCATAGCGTCGTCGTCGTCGACATGCCGTTCGGCTCCTATGAAGGATCACCGGAACAGGCCTATCACAGCGCTGCCCATATTCTGAAGCAAACCGGCGCTGCTGCGGTCAAGCTCGAAGGGGGTGAGGTTATGGCGGAGACCGTCGCGTTCCTCGTCCAGCGGGGCATTCCTGTGGTCGGCCATGTTGGCCTGACACCGCAGGCGATCAATGTGCTGGGCGGATATGCCGCGCGCGGGCGCGATGATG
Source organism: Sphingomonadales bacterium (assembly GCA_013204445.1). Classification (GTDB taxonomy): domain Bacteria; phylum Pseudomonadota; class Alphaproteobacteria; order Sphingomonadales; family Sphingomonadaceae; genus Parasphingorhabdus. Next base: position 4,079 of record JABMNS010000261.1, on the reverse strand, counting down.
CGGAAGCGAAGAAAATAGTCGGTGACGCCGTTGCGCTCGACAAGGCGGGCGCCTTTGCGATTGTGTTGGAAGGCGTACTGGAACCGATTGCGATCGAAGCGACCAAGACGGTGGACGCGATCACGATCGGCATCGGCGCGTCGGCGCAATGCGATGGTCAGGTGCTGGTCACCGAGGATATGCTTGGCATGTTCGACCGCACGGCCCGCTTCGTGAAACGCTATCACAATATTGCGGAACAAATTGATTGGGCCGCCGAGCAATATGCCGGAGAGGTCAGGGAGCGCAGTTTTCCGGGACCAGACCAGCTCTATCAGCCGAAAAAATAGCGAAATTTCTCACTTTCACCGGATCCACTGTTCAGCCTGTGGAAATGGTCAATAGACTTTTACATTTGCTATTGCGGACGCTAAAGGACAGCCAATTGCACAGCGCCTTCGTCTGACCGGCGAATGCGGCACGCGAAACAGATTTGAGGAAGCCACATTGGCCAAAGACAAAGATAAAGCGCCAGAAGAGAAGCCGGACCGTCAGGAACAAGTGTTCTTGCGCGAGGTTGATGAAGCGGTGCGCGAGGACCAGCTGAAAAATATTGCTACCCGTTACGGGCTATGGATTTTTGCGGCTGTGGTCATTGGCCTCGGTTCGCTGGCTGGCTGGATATTCTATCAAAACAGCCTGAATGAAAATTCCGGTTTGCGCAGCGAGGAATATGTCGCTGCCGTCGACAGCATTCGCCAGAATAATCTGGACGGTGCGGCGACAGCGCTCGAATCGCTGACGGAAGCCGAGCAGAGCGGTTATCGGGCAGCAGCGCAGCTGCTGCAGGCCAATATCGCGCTTGAAAAAAATGACCCTAAAAAGGCTATTGAAGGCTATGGCAAGGTCATTGCGGACGACAGTCTGCCTCAACCGTTTCGCGATCTCGCGCTGATCCGCAAGACCACCGCTGAATTTGACGCGCTCAAGCCCCAGCAGGTGATTGATCGGCTGAAGCCACTTGCGGTGCCGGGCAACCCGTGGTTCGGCAGCGCCGGCGAGATGGTCGCAATATCTTATCTGAACATGAAGAAATCTGATTTGGCGGGTCCGCTTTTCGCTCAGCTTGCGAAAGATGATAATGTCCCGGCGACGATCCGGTCGCGCGCTTTGCAAATGGCAGGCGTCGAAGGCATTGACGCCGTGGAACTGGACAATGATGATAAAAAAGCGGCGCCGCTGAAAGCGGATGCGGCTGAGGGAGAATCCAAGGAATGATTTCCGGTAAGACACTGATCGCCAGCCTGCTGGCTCTTTCCTTGCTGTCAGGCTGCGGCATATTGGGCGGCGGCGATGGCGAAGACAAGAAAAACACGCCGACGCTCGGCAAGCGCACTCCGATATTGAGCGGGGAAAGCGGTGCGGAAGTCGACCCCGCGCTGGCTGCTATTGCGGTGATCCTGCCGGCCCCAGTGGCCAATAGCGAATGGGCACAATCGGGTGGCAACGCGAGCAAATCGATCGGTCATGTCGCCCTCGAGGGCAGTCTGGCGCGGGTCTGGACCGCCAACATCAGCGGCACCAACAAACGCGAACGGCTGGCATCTGCGCCCGTGGTGTCCGGCGGGCGGCTTTTTGTCACCGACACGGAAGCCATGGTAAGTGCTTTTGACGCCACCACCGGAACGAAAATCTGGTCCACGCAGATTGATGTCAAAGGCGATGGGGCATCTTCGCTCTTTGGCGGTGGAGTGAGCGTGTTTGACAAGATCGCCTATGCGACCAATGGCGTCGGCGATGTTGTCGCGCTCAACGTGGCAGATGGTAGCCAGATATGGAAAGTACGCCCCGCGGGACCCTTGCGCGGATCACCAACGATTTCCAATGGGAATGTCTATGTGATGACACAGGACAATCAAATCTATGCGCTCAACATGCTAGATGGATCTGTTCAGTGGAATGAGGCAGGAACGGTCAGTCTGGCCGGGATTTTCGGGGTAGCCGCGCCTGCTGCCGGTCAGGGCACGATTGTGGCTGGCTATTCCTCGGGCGAGTTGACTGCCTATCGCTACGAGAATGGCCGTAATCTCTGGAATGATGCGCTGGCGCGGACCAGCATTTCGACTTCGGTGGCGACGCTATCAGATATTGATGCTGATCCGGTGATCGATCGCGGTCGGGTCTTTGCGCTCGGCCAGGGCGGCCGGATGGCGGCCTATGAACTGGTCACTGGTCAGCGGATCTGGGAATTGAATATTGCCGGGATCACCACGCCGGTCGTGGCTGGCGAGTGGGTGTTCGTGCTGACCGATGATGCGAAGCTGCTGTGCATCGCCCGGCCGAACGGCAAGGTCCGCTGGATCAGCCAGCTTGCGGCCTTCAAGAACGAGAAGAAGAAGAAAAACCCAATCAACTGGACGGGGCCGATATTGGCTGGAAATCGGCTGATTGTTGCCAGCACCGAAGGCGATGTCGTTTCGATTTCGCCCGGTGAGGGATCGAGTCAAACGCTGTTTGAACTGGATGATGGCGTTTCGCTGCCACCGGTTGTTGCGGGTGGCATGCTATATATTCTCGACGACAGCGGCCGGATTTCGGCGTTCCGCTGAGGATCAGAACCAAAGGACAGGGACCGGCGCAATGCTGCCCAATATTGCAATCATAGGTCGACCGAACGTCGGCAAATCAACGCTGTTCAACCGTCTGGTTGGCAAGAAGCTGGCGCTCGTCGACGACACGCCCGGGGTTACGCGTGACCGTCGGGAAGGCGCAGCCAATCTGCTGGGTCTCGAGTTTAACATTGTCGATACGGCGGGCTATGAAGACGAGGATGTCAAAAGCCTGCCCGGACGAATGCGCAAGCAGACCGAACTGGCCGTTGCCGGCGCGGAACTGGCTATATTCGTGATCGATGGCCGTGCTGGCCTCACCCCACTTGACGAAGAAATCGCCCGCTGGCTGAGAAGTTCGAAGACGCCGGTCATATTGCTGGTCAACAAGGCAGAGGGCAAGGCGGCAGAATCGGGCATATTGGAAAGCTATTCGCTTGGTTTTGGCGATCCCATACCATTCAGCGCGGAACATGGCGACGGCATGGCCGACCTGTTTCAGGCGATTCAGCCTTATGTCGAGAATTTCGAGGCTGCTGAAACCGAAGAGCTAGCCGATGAATCCGCGCCGCTGAAACTGGCGATTGTGGGTCGCCCCAATGCCGGCAAGTCGACGCTGATCAACAAGATGCTCGATGAAGACCGGATGATAACTGGTCCGGAAGCAGGTATAACGCGCGATAGTATCACGGTTGACTGGATCTGGCATGATGATGCGCTCACCGAAGAGGAAAAACTCGACGGTATCACGCCTGATCGGCGGGTCCGCCTGATCGATACTGCCGGTATGCGCAAGCGGGCCAAGGTGAATGATAAGCTGGAAAAGCTGGCTGTCGCCGATGCCCGTCATGCTGTGGATTTTGCCGAAGTGGTAGTGCTTCTGCTTGATGCAACCAAGGGTCTGGAGGCGCAGGATCTGCGCATTGCCGACCATGCGATTCAGGAAGGTCGCTGCGTCGTGATCGCGATCAACAAATGGGATGTTGCGGAAGGGCCGAGCAAATTGTTTAACGGTATCCGTGCGGCGCTGAATGACGGTCTGGCGCAGGTTCGTGATGTGCCGCTGATCGCTGTGTCGGCCTTTACCGGCAAGGGGATTGACGAGCTGATGAAAGCGGCATTCCAGGCCCGCCGGATCTGGTCGCAGCGCGTATCAACTGGCAAACTCAACCGTTGGTTCGAAGATGCGATAACCGAAAATCCTCCGCCAGCACCCGGCGGCAAGCGGATTAAGTTGCGCTATATCACGCAGGCCAAGACCCGGCCGCCGTCTTTCGTGATCTTTGGCACGCGCATCGATGATCTGCCCGAAAGCTATCGTCGCTATTTGATCAACGGGATCCGCCGCGAACTTGGATTCGGCGGGGTTCCGGTGCGCCTGATCATCCGGGCACCAAAAAACCCCTACCATGAAAAAGACTGATTTTTCGCTAGTTTAGTGTCTCACCTTGGGAGTAAACCCACCAGCTTCTAGCTGGTAGAAGGCTTCAG
>JABMNS010000003.1 GCA_013204445.1 Sphingomonadales bacterium | reverse complement strand
GTCGTCGACCTCCAAGCCGCCATCAACCGCTTCGTCGCCGAACACAATGAAAAGCCAAAACCCTTCACCTGGACCGCCGATCCCAACAAAATTATCGCCGCTGTCAAAAGAGGGCACCAAGTGTTAGATTCTATCCACTAGCAGCTGAACCCAGACACTCGCCTGTTTTAAAATACCAGCCGTGCCAAATGTCCTGACGAAGGACATGAGCCCAATATTTACATTATCAAAGCGAGTGCAATACGAGCTTACATTTTGTTTTTCATAATTTAGCTGATCCAATCACTCTTATTAAACTATCTCTAGAAATAGTTCGCACTGGTCTAAAAAACCAATCTCTTAGGGGGGAAAAACAATGAATAGCGTCAAGAACATGCTACTAAAGTCGGCAACGGCTCTCATAATTGTCGGCGCTCCTTCGGTAGCGATGGCCCAAGTCGAAGAAATCGTCGTGACGGCGCAGAAGCGCGAGCAATCGATTCGCGATGTGCCGATCTCGATTTCGGTCGTTACCGGCGAGGATATCAGGGAGCGACAGCTGTCCGGCATTGACAGCCTAGCGAATTCGGTACCAAACGTGTTCGTTTCCAAGGGCTCGGTATCGGATAATATTTACATTCGCGGCATCGGTTCGGGCTCGAACGCTGGGTATGAACAGGCGGTCGCAACCTTCGTCGATGGCGTCTTCCACGGGCGCTCGCGCTATACGCAGTCCGCGCTGGTCGATGTCGAGCGCGTAGAAGTGCTGCGTGGGCCCCAGACAATCTACTTCGGCAATAACGCCATTGGCGGTGCCTTCAGCGTCACGACCAAGAAGCCCAATTTGCGTAAGATCGATGGCTACGCGCTGGCCTCTTATGAGTTCGAGGGCAAGCAGCCCGTGTTTGAGGCAGCTATCGGTGGGCCGATCATTGAGGACAAGCTCGCAATTAGGATAACGGGCCGCTATTCGCATCTGGATGGCTACATTAAGAATGATAACACTGGGCAGGACAATTCCAATGTCAAGGACAGGTTCATCCGAGGGTCTCTGCTCTGGCAAATGTCGCCTGAATGGTCGACACTGATCAAGGCTGAATATGGTAAACAGGACTCGATCGCGCCATTCGCAGTCCAGCTTACAGATTGCCCACCCGATCCGGCCTTTTCCACTGCTGCGACCTTTTCTTGCGGTTATGCGCTCGCCACTAAACAAGAATCGAAACTCGACTACCACCGGGCAAATGAAGCCGGAGAATTCGGTAAGGTAACTGGTTCTGAATATGTAATCAAGATCGAACGCGAAAATGTCGATGGTCCTGGCCTCGTGGCGCAAGCATCATATTCAAAGTCAAATTTTCAACTCACTGCCGATAGTGATGGCGTTCCGGCGAGTTTCTTCAACTTCAATACCGATGAGGGTCTTAGGCAGTCGACGGTCGAGATACGGCTCACATCGCCAGTAGGTTCGAAGCTCGAATATATCGCAGGCGTTTATTACCTGCACTCGAAGTCAAATGTCGGGACGACACTCAACTTCCCATTCGCCAACGTATTGTTAGCCGGGCCGCTCGCCGCTCTGGCGCCGTTTGCACCGTTAGCCGGAGACATTGACCTCGACCAGAAAGAGAATGCCCTCTCCGCCTTCGGATCGGCGACCTATCCGTTCACCAACAATTTGTCACTTACAGTTGGCCTGCGCTATACTGAGTCGAAGAAATCCGGAACGCAATCGGCCACCAATGCGCAGGCGCTGGACACCTACGGCTTGAAGGTCACGCGATTGCCGACTGCGTTGCAGCCGGTTGCCAGGTTCCTGACTGGCTTTGCCGACCATACCACGAACGCGAATATCTCCGATGACGGATTTTTGCCGTCGGTGTCACTGCAATACAAGGCCAATAGAGACGTCTCATTCTATGCAAAGTACACCAAGGGCTTCAAGGCCGGCGGGTTCGACGCAGTCGAGTTGACCGGCATAGCTAGCCGGCTCGCCTATGCGCCGGAGAAGGTCAATGCGTTCGAAGCAGGTATCAAATCGGTGATGTTCGACCGAGCGGTATCTTTCAATCTTTCTATTTTCCGGAGCGATTATAAAGACCTTCAGCAAAGCGTTACCCAGTTTACCGCGACGTCGGCATTTATTTCCGTCACCAATGTCGGCGGGCTGCAAACGCAGGGCATTGAGGCCGACCTAGTTTGGCGGCCCAGTGAAAGGTTTGAGTTCGGCAGCGACTTCGCATTGCTAGACGCTACTTATCGCAACTACAGCAACGGCGGCTGTACTGCCCTGCAGGCGCTGCGCGCGAAGCAGGCTAACCAAGCCGCCTGCCTCCAGGATCTTAGCGGGCAATCGCCACCATTCGCCCCGAAATATACGGGTAACGTCCACGCTAATTTTAATCAGCCGTTGAACAGCTCGCTCAAGTTAACTGCTAGCGCAGTGGTAGCCTTCTCCGGCTCTTACGATGTGTCGCCAGACAAGGATCCGGTCACGCGTCAGAAAGCGTGGCAGAAGATCAATCTTCGTTTGGGCATTGGCGACATCGATGACAAGTGGACGCTGGCATTCGTCGGAACCAATCTAGCCAATGAGAAGATCACCGGTACCGCTATTGGCGTGGTTGCATCGGCAGGATCGTACTCACGGGACATCCTGCGCGGACGCATGCTGTCGGTTCAGGCGCAGTACAAGTTCTGAGCACTCTTCGCGCGAGTAGCAAAACAAAAAAAAGGGGGGTGAGAGAACCCCCCCATAGATTGTTATCTGGTCCCCCTACGCTACAAAAAATACAGCAAGAATTCTCAGATCTAAGCTTCGTACTGCCCTTCTCCAGACGTTCCACGGTAAGCGCGGCACCGGCACTAGAGATAAAGGAGGCACGCATGAGTTCACGACTTAGCGCACGGAGGGCTATTTCGATCGCGAGCGCACTGTTGACCTTAGGGATGTCCGCACCGCCGGACGCGGCGCGAGCCGAAACTGGTTCCCCGGTCTTCATCACCCTAGGCACAGGCGGGGGGCCTGTTATTCGCACAAACCGTTCGCAGCCTGCAAATGCCCTAGTGGTTAACAATGCGGTCTATCTGATTGATATCGGCGCGGGGACGCAACGGCAGCTTGCGCGTTCGGGTCTCGATCCTCAAAAAGTACGCGCGATTTTTCTCTCGCACCATCATGTTGATCATGTTTCGGATTTGGGGCCTTTTCTTTTCAACCGTTGGCTGTTGTTCGGCGAAAGCGCCCTTCCCGTTATTGGTCCACCGGGAACCGTTGCGATGGTGGACGGACTTATCCGCGCGGCGCGCCCTATCGAACTGGCACCCGTCACCATCGGTGGGCCTGCCAAATTGCCGGTGGGGGCAACTGTGTTACCGAGAGATCTAAGCAAACGGATGGACAGTCCTGACCTCATTTATAAGGATGAAAATATCCGGGTCTTTGCTGTCACTAATAACCACTATCATTTTGAAAAAGGCAGCGCTGCAGATCATTTCTCAAGATCCTTTGCCTTTCGCATAGAAACATATGGAAAGATTTACGTCTACACGGGGGACACCGGCTGGTCTGAAAAGGTTGTCAGATTGGCTAAAAATGCCGATGTCTTAATCAGCGAGGTTATAGATATTCCAGGCGTGGAACGTGCTTTGCGAGCTGATGGACATATCCCAGAAGCGGCGATGCCAGGACTGCTGGCGCACATGCAGCAGGACCACCTGACACCACGGCAAGTCGGTGAGATTGCGAAATTGGCTGGCGTCAAGGCAGTTGTCCTCACCCATCTAGTTCCGGGCGATGATCTGTCGGTTGATCTCGGCGTCTACAGTGCGGGTGTTACCCAGATTTTCCATGGTCCGGTGAGAGTAGCCGCCGACTTAGATCGATTCTAACAGAGCCAGAGAGCCTCCCCCCTTTTTTGGAGAAAATGTATGAAGGTCGACGATCCCAATTGGCACTCTCGGATAAGAGCACCACTCGAAGTGAAGGACCCTGAGGGGGTCGAATGGGACGACACGGCCGATGTCGTCGTAGTTGGCCTGGGTGGTGCGGGGATTTGCGCGGCGCTAGAGGCCCTTCGCGCGGGTGCTAAGGTCATCGCGATCGACAGGTTCAGCGGCGGCGGGGCAACCCGTATGTCGGGCGGCGTCTGCTATAGCGGCGGAGGTACCCCGGCCCAGAAGGAGGCCGGCGTCGAGGATAGCGTCGAGGAGATGTACCGCTACCTCAAGTTGGAGGTCGCCGACGCCGTTGCCGACAGGACGCTCCGGGATTTTTGCAACACCAGCGTCGAGAACATCGAATGGCTTGAAAATTACGGCGTCCAATTCCGCGGTACGCTCTCTCCGATTAAGACCTCTTATCCCGCCACTGGCCATTTTCTCTACTATTCGGGCAATGAGGCGCAGGCCGACTATGCCGATCATGCGAAACCTGCGCCGCGCGGGCACCGCGTCGTTGGCGACGGGCTAACTGGGCACCGCCTCTTCGATCCGCTGTTGCGGTCGGCGCTCGCGCTGGGGCTAAAGCTCTACAGCTATAGTGAAGCTAGGCGGTTCATCCTCTCCGATACCGGCCAAATCGTTGGCATTCAGATTCAGCATGTCGACGACAATTCAAAACCTGCCTCACAACTAAAAAAAATCGTTCGGAAATTCAGCAATGCCTCCACTTTGCTCTTCCCCAGCATCGCGGCGAAGCTTCTAAGTGAGGCCAACCTAATTTCCGATCGGGACGGTACGGCTAAGGTGATTAGGATCGAAAAAGCCGTCATCCTCGCTGCAGGCGGCTATATCCACAACCGCAAGATGGTTGAGCATTACGCCCCGCAATATCTGGGCGCTGTGCCGCTCGGCAGCATCGGATGCGACGGCTCGGGGATCAGGCTCGGACAGTCTGTAGGCGCGAAGACCGATCGTCTCAATCATGTTTCGGCGTGGCGACAGTTCAACCCGCCGGCGGCGCTTGCGTCCGGTATCGTGGTGAACGGCAAGGGCGAACGCTTTGTCTCGGAAGATTGTTACGGTGGCAAGATCGGCCATGATATCGCCGAGGAGCATGGCGGCACCGCTTACATCATTCTCGACAGCCGACTTAGACGTCGGGCGCTCTGGGAAGCAATGCCCGGCAAAGCCGAATTGTTCAGGCTGCAGGGCGCGCCGGCACTGATGGGGATCCTCATGAGTTCAAAGAAGGCCGCAACGCTGGAGGAACTCGCCGAAAAATGCGGCATGGACCAGACACTGCTCACAGCCTCGGTCGGGCATTACAACCGGGCTGCAGACGGCTTAGAAGAACCGCAATTTCGAAAGCACGGCGATTTCGTCCGCCCGATCGTCAAGCCACCATTTTATGCAGTCGATATCTCGATCCATAACCGAAAATATCTGTGCCCGTCGATCTCGCTGGGCGGGATCGTCGTTGACGAGGAAACGGGCCAAGCACTCAACGAAAGCGGTAAACCGATCCCCCGATTGTTCGCCGCAGGTAAGAACGCCAAGGGCATTTCCTCACATCGATATGTCAGCGGGATTGCGCTCGCCGATTGCGTCTACTCAGGTCGGATTGCCGGTCGCTCGGCCGCCAGATGACCATCCCAACTAATCTGCTTTGCGGGCTTTTCACCAGCGACCTTGGGCAGGCGCGAAATGCCGTGACGCTGCAGCCAACGATGCAACGAAGAGCGCGTCAGATGTGGGGTCGTCGCTTGCAACGTATAAAGGCAATCGTCCAGCGGTAGCAGCGCGTGCAGCCGGAAGGCGACAATGATAGCCGCGTCCTCGATCGACAAAATGGCGGACTTCGGATCCTTCGGGCCAGTGCGAATATCGCTGACCGATGTCCGTCAATTCCACTAGGCAACCGTCTTAGGGTTGATCCTGTGACGCTTGGGCAACCTCTTCCGGCTGTTCTAACTATGTTGGGTTGCGGCTTTGGTGATGGCGCTCCCACGTAGCACCTGACCAAAAGCGCATCC
>JABMNS010000260.1 GCA_013204445.1 Sphingomonadales bacterium | reverse complement strand
TCGCCAGCCTTGGCCCGCTGGGCAACCGAACGGAAGGCACCGATAAACTGGTCGATCGCCGCCTTGCTCTCGGTCTCGGTCGGCTCGACCCGCATCGCGCCATGGACGACGAGCGGGAAATACATGGTCATCGGATGATAGCCCTCGTCGATCATGCCCTTGGCGAGATCGAGCGTCGACAGGCCATTGCTGAAGCCTTTGTCGGAGAATAGAGCCTCGTGCATACAGGGGCCGCTCTTCGCGAACGGCGCATCGAGAATATCTTCTAGACTGCGGAGGATATAATTGGCGTTGAGCACAGCATCCTCCGAGACCTGCTTCAATCCATCCGAGCCATGGCTGAGCATATAGGTCAGCGCGCGGCTGAACATGCCCATCTGACCGTGGAAAGCGACCATCCGGCCAAAGCTGCTTCCATGATGATTCTCAGCGGTTTCTTCCTCGACCAGACGGAAATGGCCGTCATCCATTTTCTCAACAATAGGCAGCGGCGCAAAGGGCGCCAGCGCTTCAGAAAAGACCACCGGACCGGAACCGGGACCGCCGCCGCCATGGGGCGTGGAGAAGGTCTTGTGCAGATTGATATGCATGGCATCGACGCCAAGATCACCGGGGCGGACCCGGCCGACAATGGCGTTGAAATTGGCACCGTCGCAATAGACCAGACCGCCCGCAGCGTGGACCGCATCGGAAATCGCTTTCATATCCGGTTCGAACAGGCCGCAGGTATTGGGATTGGTGATCATCACTCCGGCAACGTCGGGACCGAGCCGCGCCTTGAGCGATTTCAGATCAACCCGACCATCGCTATTTGCGGGAATATCCTCCACCTTATAGCCGGCAAAGGCCGCGGTCGCCGGATTGGTGCCATGGGCGCTTTCCGGCACCAGGATCACTTCACGGGCATCGCCGCGCGCTTCCAGCGCCGAACGAATGGCCAATATGCCACATAATTCGCCATGCGCGCCTGCCTTGGGCGACATCGCAACCGCTGGCATGCCGGTAAGCAACTTGAGCCATTCGGCCAGTTCGTGGATCAGTTCCAGAGCTCCCTGCACGGTTTCCACCGGTTGCAGCGGATGGATGTCGGCGAAGCCCTCGAGTCGCGCCATTTTCTCATTAAGCCGCGGATTATGCTTCATAGTGCAACTGCCAAGCGGGAACAGGCCGACATCAATCGCATAATTCTGGCGGCTGAGACGGGTATAGTGACGCACCGTTTCGCCTTCGGAAAGCCCGGGAATGGCGATCGGCGCTTTGCGATCAAGGCCGCCAAGACGGCTTTCTACTTGCGGTGCCTCAGGCAGATCAACACCGCTGCGAGCCGACGAACCGATTTCAAAGATCAATGGCTCATCGACCATCAGGGCGCGATTGCCAGTATGGGTGGTGATGGCATTTTGTTCGGGCATGATTAAATTTGCTTCCTGTTTGGTCGGGCGTCCTTCGGCGAGCATATTCATGACAGGGCTCCTTCCAGAGCCGCGGCCAAGGCCTCTATGTCGCTATCCGTTGACGTTTCTGTCACGGCCACAAGCAATCCGTGAGCGAGCTGTTCCTCTTCCGGATAAAGCCGGCCCAGCGACACGCCTGCCAAAATCCTTTGATCGGCAAGCTGCCGGACAATGGATCGAGCATCCTTATCAAGAACCAGAGTGAATTCATTGAAAAAACTCTTGTTTATCAGATTTATGCCTTCAATTTTGGACAGACGATCAGCCGCTTGCACCGCCTTTTTATGATTGAGCATCGCCAGCTGGCGCAGACCTTTTTCGCCAAGCAACGTCATATGCGCGGTGAAGGCCAGCGCGCACAGGCCGCTGTTGGTACAGATATTGGAGGTCGCTTTCTCGCGACGGATATGCTGCTCGCGGGTGGACAGGGTCAGAACGAAACCGCGCTTGCCTTCGGCATCGACGGTCTCTCCGCACAGCCGCCCCGGCATCTGCCGTACATATTTTTCCTTGCAACCGAACAGCCCGACATAGGGACCACCGAATTGCAGGCCGACGCCGAGCGACTGGCCTTCGCCAACCACGATATCCGCGCCCATTTCACCCGGAGACGTAATCGCGCCCAGCGCGACCGGTTCGGTGACCACCGCGATCAGCAGCGCTTTATGCTTCTTTGCTTGGGCTGCCAGTTCCGACATATCGGCGATGCGGCCGAGAATATCCGGATATTGTACGACAACACAGCTGGTCTCGTCATCAATCTGGTCGAGCAGGCTTTGGCCATCGGTCGCGGCGTCGAGACGTGGTGCTTGATAGACCAGGCTGTCTTTGGTGAAGCGCGCCATGGTCTTGGCGACCGAAACATAATGGGGATGCAGGCCCGAGGACAGGATCGCCTTGCCGCGCTTGGTGATCCGGCGCGCCATCGTGATCGCCTCCCAGCAAGCGGTGGAACCGTCGTACATCGAGGCATTGGCGACATCGACGCCGAACAGACGCGCGACCTGGCTCTGGAATTCGAACAGGGTCTGCAGCGTGCCCTGAGCGATTTCTGGCTGATAGGGCGTGTAAGCGGTGAGGAATTCCCCGCGCTGGATGATATGATCGACGCTGGCCGGAATATGGTGGCGATAAGCCCCTGCCCCAAGGAAAAACGGCATATCGCCGGCGG
>JABMNS010000259.1 GCA_013204445.1 Sphingomonadales bacterium | reverse complement strand
GGTCATCGGCGCGTTTTTCATCCAGACCCACCGATGCGGCGATATCCACCAGCACCCGATGATCGCTGACATCCCGGCTATCGGTAAAATGGGCCTTAAAAAGTGCCAGTTTGAGCGCTGTTTGTTTGCCGGTCTCTCCGGCCCATTGCAACAGGCGGTGCGCATCAAATGTGTTCACCATCCGCATATTCTCATGATAGCTGAATTCAAAATCCAGATCATTGCCCGCGCTGCGCAAGCGCTCTCTATTGGCCTGGCTCTGCTCTGGCGTAGCGCCATATTTTTGAGCCATATGTTCGTTGATCGACTGTCCCTCCGGCGGCATCGAAGGGTTAAGTTCAAAAGCGTGCCACGCCAGTTCGAAGCGCGCCTTGCCTTCAAATTGGGCCATTGCTTTTTCGAGTTTTTTGTAACCGATGATACACCAGGGGCAAACGACATCCGAGACAATATCAACGGTGATAACGGGCGTTTCGGACATGGTAATTCCCTTGGTTTGTATCAGGCCTTCTCAAGCGTGCATTGGAGGGGATGTTCGTTCTTGCGCGCGAAATCCATCACTTGGGTGACCTTGGTTTCTGCGACTTCGTAGCTGAACGTGCCGCAGACGCCGACGCCTTTCTGATGCACATGCAGCATCACTCGCGTTGCTTCATCGATGTCCATGTTAAAAAAACGTTTCAAAACGAGAACAACAAATTCCATCGGTGTATAATCATCGTTGAGGATCAGCACTTTGTATGGGCTGGGCTTCTTGGTTTTGGCCCGGGTCTTGGTCGCAATGCCCAGATTTGTGTCGTCATCGTCAGATCCTTTGTCCGCATCGTCACCCATGACCGGCCGGTCGCTAGAACGATACAGCTGAGTGGATTTTGGCAACGGGAAAAGAATCTTCTGGTTCATCATCAAGTTCGGGATATGGTATTTTTACCCCTGAAGGCAAGTGGCGGATTGATAGTTTCGACAGCTTTTGCGGTTGTCAGCGTAAATAAGGTAAAAAAAAGGACCGCATCCAATGGACCGGTCCTTTTTTGTTCGGTTAAAAAGCGGTTTAAGCGGCTTTTTTCAGTTCCTTGCGGATTTTGCTGACGCGATCAGCAATCGGCTGATAGGCTTTGCCAGCGAGCTTCACGACGGCATCGGCGTTGTTCGAAGTTTGGTCCATCACCCGGTCCAGGCCGCTGCGTACATAATCAGCCTGCTTTTCAAACATGTCCTTCGGCGTAGCGACGCTGAACAGGCCTTGCAGTGCGCGGCTGGCTTCAACAAAATTCTCGCGGGTATATTTCACGTTTGTTTTACCTATTTCCTGAGCGCCCTTGGCAGCGATCTTGCCGCTTTCGATCAGGGACTCGACGTTTTCGCGGTTGAATTCAACAGCATTTTTCGACAGTGCAACGGCACGGTCAGCGGCTTCTTTGGCACGTGCTTGAGCGCCGGCAGTAAGTTTCTCAAACCGAGATCCCAGCTTTTCAGAGGTTTTCTTTAAGGTGTTGGCAGCTTTGGTGTTCTTCACAACGCGTTTGGTTGCGGTAGTTTTGTTGGTAGCCATTTTTTTGGTTCCTTTGGTCTTTGTGTTCAATGTGGTTTTGGCAACTGGCTTCGCAGCGACTTTACGCTTCGTTGCGGTCTTTGCTGCCGGTTTGGATGCTGCGGCTTTTTTGGCAGCAGGTTTTGCCGCTGTTTCCGGTTTAGCAGCGGGAGCCACCGGCTTTTGGGTTTCGGCCGTTACCAGAGCTTGTTCAGCTGTGGCTTTCTCAACAATCGCGGCTTCTGAAGCCGGTTCGACGGAAATGTTGGTCGCGGAGGCTGCTGCAGCATAAGCTGCATCAGCAGAGAGCGAGCCGGTTACTTTTTCTGCCGGGGCAGTAAATGTTTCGTTTTTTATATCAGTCATCGGTTATCTCACTTCTATGTTGCAGTGCACAAATAGGACATGAGTTTGCCGTTGTCAAGAAAAATGGTGCAGTGCACAATAAACCGCTGGTCAGCCTATAAAGTCCATTAATCCAGCGATGTAGCCGCGCTGGTATTTGTGATGTTCGGATATTTGGCGAAAAAGTTGTGCAGTTATGCTGCAGGCATAAAACCGTCCTGTGCAGCCGATATGCGATGTTGCATGGTTTGTTTCTACATTCCGCTCCGGCTCACCTGTCGGTCGAGAAGAATGATGCTCTCTGCGAGCTCCATAGCCATGGCGTCCGCAGACCCAATGTTGTGCATTGCGACAGATTTCTGTGGTTCGAGCTAGCTTCTGCTGTAACAGGGTCATTATCATCACCGAAAGTCCCTCATGTCCGCTTTGATATCTATCGCTACTGCCGTTCCCGATCACCGGATCACGCAAGCAGAAGTGCTGGCCGTGCTGGCGAAGGCAAGGGGCGCAGCGCTTCCCGCCCGGCTGGAGCAGATCCTTGGCAATAGCGGTATCGATCAGCGCTATCTCGCCTGCGATGCGGATTATTATCTGGAGCCGCGCGGCTGGACAGGACGAGCGGCCATTTACAATCAGGTCGGCACGCGGCTTGCGCACATGGCGGCCGGGGATGCGCTGGACAAAGCGGCGCTTGCTCCCTCAGATATTGACGCCATCATCCTGATATCGACGACCGGCACGATGACGCCTTCGATTCCCAGCCGGATGATCGAGGCGATGGGCTTTGATCCGTCGACCCAGACGATCCCGATTTTTGGCTATGGCTGCGCCGGGAGCGTGCTCGGGCTCCGGCTGGCCAATGATCTCGCGGCGGCAAATGGCGGCCAGAGTGTTCTGATGATTGCGCTCGAATTGTGCAGCCTGTCATACGACTATAGCCAATTTGACAAGAAGAACATGATTGCCACCGCGCTGTTTGCCGACGGCTGTGCCGCTGCGGTGATCAGCGGGAAGGCAGGGCAGGCTGACACCCCCTCTTTCCGAGCTTTTGAACAGAAGACCTGGCCCGACACCCGCGAGATGATGGGATGGGAAGTTGGCACAACCGGTTTCAATCTTGTGTTGGCCCGCGATATACCGACCTTTGTGACCAAAGATTTCGCGCCCTTTTGCGATACGTTTTTGGCGAGCCAGGGCCTCGAAAAATCCGACCTCTCGGAGCCCGCCTGCCATCCTGGCGGGGGCAGGGTAGTGGAAGCATTGGAAGAATATTTTGCGCCAGAGATCGCCGGCATTCCCGCAACCCGGGACATACTCAGGCAGCATGGCAATATGTCGTCGCCGACCGTCCTATTCGTGCTCGAACGCCTGCTACGGCAGAAGCCCGACAAGCCGATCCTGCTTACCGCGCTAGGTCCCGGCTTCACTGCGGTGCTCGGCATAATTGATACGCAGGGCGCAGCATGACCGAGCATATGGGTGCGATTTTCACAACCAGCCCGACTTTAGTTAGCTGGGTCTTGCTCTATATCGTGGTCCAGCGGCTGGGCGAACTCGTCCACGCCAATCGCAATACAAGGCGGCTGCTCAGCGAAGGCGGGCAGGAACATGGCGCAGACCATTATCATTATTTCATCTTTCTCCATAGCGCCTGGATCTCGATCATCGCCTTGCTGGTCGATCCGCAGCATACCATCCATACGGCGATGTTGGCGCTGTTCGTCGCGACGCAGATATTGCGGGTCTGGACGCTGGCCAGTATTGGCCGCTGGTGGACTACAAGGATCATTTCGGCGCCGCATTTCGAACGGGTGAAGCGCGGGCCGTATAGGTATATCAGCCATCCCAATTATCTAGTCGTGATACTTGAATTAGCGATTGTCCCGCTGATGCTGGGTCTGCCCTGGGTGGCGCTGGCCTTTTCTATCCTCAACGCGATGTTGTTGCGCCACCGGATCGCGGTAGAGAATGAGGTGCTGACCGAACGGAAGCGCTAGCTGCGCGCCAGCCGTCCGGGTCGTGCTCCGGTGTCCCTATCATTCTTGCGGATTTTAACGCCGTTGCAATAGGTTGCGAGATAGCCGGTAACCGGCTGCATGACTCGTGTTCCACCGGCAGGGAGGTCTTCATAGGCCACAGGGGAAGCAACGCTGAGATTGTCGAAATCGATCACGTTGATATCGGCGCGTTTGCCGACTTCCAGTGAACCGCGATCCTTGAAGCCATAGAGCGCGGCATTGCGGGCGGTTTGTTTTTGGACCAGAAATTCGAGTGGCAGCCGTTCGCCCTTTTTCCGGTCCCGCGCCCAATAGGATAGCTGCGTCGTCGGCATCGTTGCATCGCAGATCAACGTGACATGCGCACCTGCATCGCTCAGACCGGTCACGGTTTCGCTATGCTCGAGCAATTCGCGCAACACCTCCAGGCCTTTGGGCAGGTTGGCCGCGCTCAAGGAACAAAAACGCTTTCCACCGTCTTCCAGCATCCAGTCATAGAGATATTCCAGCGGATCGCGGTCTTCGGCTTTTGCCAGGCTGCCAATGGTTTCTTCGATGCCCGCTTCATAATCGACGGGATCATGAAGCGGATATAATATCGCCGCGCCGCGGCCGAGCAGGGCAGAGATATTTTCCATACTGCCAGGCGCTTCGTGCTTGTTTTCCTTTTCGGAGAGCAGAGCGGCTTTTATTTCGGGATCGCGCATCGCCTCGATCCGTTCACCCAAAGGCAGCTTTGCCAATCGGTCTAGATAGGTTGGCTTGCGCATGAACGGATGATAGCTGCTGAGCCCGGTCAAATAGCCGATCAGCCGGGACGGCACTTGCGGATATAATTGTGCGCCATTGTCATTGGCCTCTTTCGCCATCACCAAAGTTTTGCGCCACAGGTCCGGCTCATAATCCGGAGACTGGATCAATGTGAATGTCACCGGCCGCCCGCTGCTGATCGAAATATTACGCATCATCTCAAATTCTTGCTGCGGCGTGGTCCGTTCTCCACCCATATGCTCCAATTTTCCAACCGTGCCGGCCGGGATCATCTCGAACACGCCCTTGCCCAGCTTACCCATCGCGCCCGCTATTGCTGTAAGCTCTTCTTCCGGCGCAAATGTGCCGGGAACCTCTGTGCCCCAAAGCGAGCGGTGACCAATGGTGCGTGAGGTGCTGAAGCCGACAGCGCCTGCCTCAACCGCTTCGCCGACAATGGCGGCCATCGCTTCGATATCCTCGGCGGTGGCGTCCTTATTCTGCTTGCCTCGCTCGCCCATCACATAATAGCGGACCGCGCCGTGCGGGATTTGCGCCGCGACATCAATCGCATATTCGCGGTCTCCGATATAATTCATATATTCGGGAAAACTCTCCCACTGGCCCCATTCAATGCCCTCGTAAAGCGCCGTGCCGGGAATATCCTCAACGCCTTCCATCAGTTCGATCAACGTTTTTTCTTGCCCTGGTTTGACCGGCGCAAATCCGACACCGCAATTGCCCATGACCACGGTCGTTGCGCCATTGTGCGAAGAAGGGGCTAGCTCGGTGTCCCAGCTGACCTGGCCGTCATAATGGGTATGGACATCCACCCAGCCCGGCGTGACGATAGCGCCTCCGGCATCCAATATCTCGTGGGCTGGCCCATCGACCGTGCCACCGACCTCGGCAATCACGCCATCCCGAAAAGCAATATCACCAACAAAAGGCGTGCCGCCCAGTCCGTCGACAATCGTGCCGCCTTTGATGATGGTATCAAACATGCTGTGTCTCCTGATGAGGCCTGCTCAAGAGATAGAGGTGGGCGACGCGGGAGGGCTACTGGCTTAATTGCTATGCCGAATCAAAACGGGGTAAGCTTTACAAAAGTAATAATGTCCAAAGAGCCAAAAAACTGTGGCGCACGGAATATGCTGCCTCATAGTGCCACTCCACTGATTCCGAAGCACTTGCATCCACATGCGCCCCAGCATCTTACAACAGCCGCTTGACCGCTGCATCAATTTTGTCGCTGGCCCAATCGGAGTGCACCCAGCGCGGACCTTCATCTGACACGAGAATGATTGGTGTAACCGATAGCGTTGGCACTGCTATCGATGCGGCCTCATCTGATGTAAAAACCTCTTGCGCTGCGATGAGCGCAAGGGCTTCGGGACTCATCAACGCAAAATATTCTTGAGCCTCTTTTTGAAGACGATCATCAGTCGCCTTTATTTATACGATAGCAATGTATTATTTTGGGCGCCTGGGCGGAGCAGGACAGGAAAATGGGGACTATTTGGCTTCGTGAATGCACCGGTTTGTTGCCGACCAGGAATTTTTTCTGGAGAAATTTCAGCAATTTGCGACTGACTTTGAAGTCGAAACGCATGCTTTGGTAGAGTTTGCAGAAATTTTAGCGAAGTCAAGGGTTGGAATGGCAGAAGCTATCTGGAATTATGAAGCCAGTAGTTCTATATCTCCAACATGGTTTGCATCCAGCTTTCGTGAAATCTTTAATTTAAGTTCGAAGCGGAAAGTGGCCTGAATTTACAGCGACTGGTTGTAACGATCGATCAGAACGTCGATCCAGTCATCGGTCAAGCCCTTTGTCCATCTATTGACGTTCCGGCGAATCCCGTCTAAGGGCCGCGCTTCTGTTGTGACGGGTGCGTCTGCAACCAGCGGAAAATATACATAGGCAAAACACTTGCCGTCAAATTGGACGGTGAGAGTAACCCCTGCTTCATGCAGGACAATCTACTATAAGGTGAAGACTTTATGCCAACGATTAACCAGCTCGTCCGTAAAGGGCGGGTGCCCCAGAAGACGAAGTCTAAGGTGCCAGCCATGGAAGCCAACCCACAGAAACGTGGCGTTTGTACCCGTGTCTACACAACGACTCCAAAGAAACCAAACTCCGCATTGCGTAAAGTTGCCAAGGTCCGCCTGACCAACCAGCGCGAGGTTATCAGCTATATTCCCGGTGAAGGTCATAACCTTCAGGAACATAGTGTTGTGCTGATCCGCGGCGGCCGTGTGCGCGATCTTCCCGGTGTACGTTATCACGTATTGCGCGGCGTTCTTGATACGCAGGGCGTAAAAGACCGTAAGCAGAGCCGCTCGAAATATGGCGCCAAGCGTCCTAAATAGTTTCAGTTTCGGAGTTATAAAATATGTCACGTCGTCGTCGTCCCGAAAAGCGGGTCATTCTTCCCGATCCCAAGTTTGGTGATCAGATCCTGTCGAAATTCATGAACAACCTCATGTATGATGGCAAGAAGTCCACCGCAGAGGGCATCGTTTATGGCGCTCTGGCCACGGTTGAGGCC
>JABMNS010000258.1 GCA_013204445.1 Sphingomonadales bacterium | reverse complement strand
GGATAGTCCCGCTTCGGGCGGCGTAAAAGTCGGCCACCTATCTTCCTTCTGCTACGATTGCAGGAGGGTTGGGGATCTATACCGTGGATTTATATCTGAAGGTTCGTCTGGCTTGTTCGGAAGGTATGAGCCGGCGTCAGGCGGCAAAGCATTTCAACATATCGCGCGACAGCGTGGCCAAGATGATGTCGTATTCGACGCCGCCCGGCTATCAGCGTCAGTCACCGATCCGACGGCCCAAGCTGGATGGGTTTGTTTCGAGGATCGATCACTGGCTTGACGAGGACGTGAAGGTGCCGCGCAAGCAGCGCCATACGGCCAAGCGGGTGTTTGACCGGCTTCGTGACGAGTGCGGGTTCACCGGCGGCTACACGATCATCAAGGATTACGTGCGCGAGCGAGAGCAGCGTCGCCAGGAGATGTTCGTGCCGCTGTCGCATCCGCCAGGGCATGCTCAGGCCGATTTCGGCGAGGCGATGGTCATCATCGGCGGGGTGGAGTGCAAGGCGCATTTCTTCGTGCTCGACCTGCCGCATAGCGACGGTTGTTATGTTCGGGCCTATCCGGCGGCGGTATCGGAAGCCTGGGTGGATGGGCACATCCATGCGTTCGCCTTCTTCGGCGCAGTGCCGCAATCGATCGTCTACGACAATGATCGCTGCCTGGTGGCGAAGATTCTGCCAGACGGCACGCGCAAGCGTGCGACGCTGTTCAGTGGGTTCCTATCTCACTACCTGATCCGGGACCGTTATGGCCGTCCCGGCAAAGGCAACGACAAGGGCAACGTCGAGGGCCTGGTTGGCTATGCCCGACGCAACTTCAAGGTGCCCATCCCCCAGTTTGCAACATGGGAGGCGTTCAATGGCTGGTTGGAAGAGCAATGCCGCAAACGTCAGCGCGACAGGCTACGGGGTGAGAATGAGACGATCGGCGAGCGCCTACAGCGGGATCTGGCGGCCATGCGTTCCTTGCCGCCGTCGCCTTTCGATGCGTGCGATCAGGCCGGCGTCAAGGTAACGGCCCAGTCGCTTGTACGCTACAAAACCAACGATTATTCGGTCCCGGTTGCCTATGGCCATCACGATGTCTGGGTCCGGGGCTATGTCGACGCGGTAGTGATCGGCTGCCGCGGCGAGATCATTGCCCGTCATCCCCGGAGCTGGGAACGCGAAGACGTCGTCTTCGATCCGCTGCATTACCTGCCGCTGATCGAGCACAAGATCAACGCCCTCGATCAGGCGGCACCTCTCCAGGGCTGGGATCTGCCCGAAGAGTTCGCCACGCTGCGCCGCCTGATGGAAGCGCGGATGAACAAGCATGGCCGGCGCGAGTACGTGCAGGTTCTTCGCCTGCTGGAAAGCTTCGAGGTTGCCGATCTGCACGCGGCGGTGAAGCAGGCCCTGCAACTCGGAGCGATCGGCTTTGACGCCGTCAAGCACCTGCTGCTGTGCCGGGTGGAGCGCCGACCGCCCAGACTGGATCTGTCTATCTACCCCTACCTGCCCAAGGCGACCGTCGAAACGACCTCGGTAAAGGCCTATATGGAGCTGCTCTGTGCGCATGGTGAGGAAGCGACATGAGCAATGAGGCCCCCGAGATCCTGCTTTCCTACTATCTCAAAACCCTCAAGCTGCCGACCTTCCAGCGCGAGTACCAGAAGCTGGCCCGGCAATGCGCCACCGAAGGTGTGGATCACATTGGATATCTGACCCGGCTTTGCGAACGGGAGATGATCGAACGCGACCGCCGCAAGGTCGAGCGCCGCATCAAGGCGGCAAGGTTCCCGGTCGTCAAAAGTCTGGAAAGTTTCGATTTTACCGCCATCCCCAAGCTCAACAAGATGCAGGTGCTGGAACTGGCGCGCTGCGAATGGATCGAGCGGCGCGAGAACGTGATCGCCCTAGGGCCCAGCGGCACGGGGAAAACCCATGTTGCGCTCGGCCTCGGCCTGGCCGCATGCCAGAAGGGCCTATCGGTCGGCTTTACCACGGCCGCCGCTCTTGTCAGTGAGATGATGGAGGCCCGTGACGAGCGGCGTCTGCTACGCTTCCAGAAGCAGATGACCGCCTACCAGATCCTCATCATAGACGAACTGGGCTTCGTGCCGCTCTCCAAGACCGGGGCGGAGCTGCTGTTCGAGCTGATCTCGCAACGATATGAGCGGGGCGCTACCCTGATCACCAGCAATCTTCCGTTTGACGAATGGACGGAGACGCTCGGATCCGAACGTCTGACTGGCGCGCTGCTCGACCGTATCACCCACCACGTCAATATTCTCGAGATGAATGGCGACAGCTATCGTCTCGCACAAAGCCGCGCCCGAAAGGCCGGCTGAGACACCTCAAAAATCGCACGCGCACATGAGACCCCCGCTCGGGCTCCGCCCTCCCGGCGGTCTCATGTGATAGCCATAAGTGGCCTGGTTTTGCTCCGCCTAATGGCCGGATTTTACTCCGCCGTTGACAAGCTTTATCGTGTCTATAAAAGGGCGTGCTGCGGGTAGAGTGAAATGGGGTGTCCGTTTCAAAACAAAGGTGGATGCGGCATCGGCTTCCATTAGATTCCGCCTATCTCCAATTGAATGGCAATACCGGCCCCCGCACAACTTGTGGGCCAATTGGCCCTGTAGTCGCTAGCAGCAACCGCTGGCGTGTTTTTCGGATTTGGATAGGCTATTTAGCACGCAATAACCACTGGG
>JABMNS010000257.1 GCA_013204445.1 Sphingomonadales bacterium | reverse complement strand
CTTCCAGAACGGCGCCACCGTCTTCAGCTTGTCCATTATGAAGGAACAGGATTCGATCGCCGCCTTGCGATGATCGGATCCGGTCACGACAAGTACGATATTCTCGCCCACCGATAATTTGCCGACCCGGTGGGCAATCGTGACCGCATGCAGTGACCACTGGGCTTGCGCCGTTTCAGCAATCTCTCGAAGCGCCTTTTGCGTCATGGCCGGATAATGTTCCAGTTCAAGCGATTTGATATTTCCGTCATCGCGGACCTGACCCACGAAGCTGGCAATGGCTCCGCCGCCCTGCCCCGCAACCTTCAGCGTCTCTGCGCCGATGTCAAAATTTTCCGGTCCGACTTCAATCTTTATCATCCGCCGGTGACCGGCGGAAAAATGGCCAGTTCCTTTGCCGATCCAATCAATGAGGTGAGGAGGCCATAATCCTGGTCAAGCGCGAAGCGCAATTTTTCGACAGCGGCGAAAATTTCTGCATAGGCAGCGCCCCGATCGACGAGCATCGTTAAGATATCGCCGATCGTCTCTATCCCGTCGCCCAGTTCCACTTGTTCCTGGTCAATGCCAAGCCGTTCCCGCACCCAAGCGAAATATATTATGTTGATCGAGCGATCCATCAATCCATATGCTTCAAGCCGACGCGCAGATAATCCCATCCGGTGATAAGGGTCAGAATCGCCGCAGCCCAGAGCGTCCACAAGCCAACGGTTTGAACAATCGGAAATTGCGGCAAGCCGCCCGCCAATATCAGGGCACCGAGCGAAATCATCTGAAATCCGGTTTTCCACTTGGCCAATTGGGATACGGGAACGCTGATCTGTAAGCCGGCAAGAAACTCCCGGAGTCCCGACACGGTGATTTCCCGCAACAAGATGACAATCGCCGCGACGGTATGCCATCCGTTGATATCCCGCGTAAATATTAGCATTAGGACCACTGCGGCGATCATGATTTTGTCGGCGATCGGATCCAGAAATATCCCGAGCTTGGAAACGGTACCCTGCGACCGGGCAAGATAGCCGTCGAAATAGTCGGTGGCTGCCATCAGACAATAAAGTCCGAAGGTCAGCAAATAGTCGATGGCCAGTGGCTGGGGTCTGGCCATATCGAAGTTCGGCCAGAGCAGAAAAACCAGAATAGGCACTGCAAATATCCGCGAGAGTGTCAATATATTTGGCAAATTCCACATAGCGCTTTCGCATAAACATATTTGAACAAAATGAAAATTGATTCAACGAACTAGGGCGCAAATTCATGGCACGCTTGCCGGTCATTCGATTTGACGCCGAGACTGAATGGACTAAGTATAGCTCAACGCTCATTTTTCAGCTCGAAAAGAGATTTTCACTTTATGCAAAATACTGCGCATTTGCTGCGAACTAGAAGATTTTTGCCGCTGTTCCTTACGCAATTTCTCGGAGCTTTTAACGACAATCTCTTCAAATTCTCGATGGTCATTTTGGTGACCTACGGCATTTACGACAGTGAATCCGAAGATTTCGCATTCAACGCACTCGCCTCCGGCCTGTTCATTCTGCCCTTTTTCCTGTTTTCGTCGCTGGCAGGCCAGTTGGCTGACAATTATGACAAAGCACGGATCACGCGATTCGTGAAAACGCTGGAGATATTCATAGCCATTGTTGGCGGGATCGGGCTTTGGCTGTCTTCCATTCCGATCATGCTGACCGCATTGTTCCTTCTTGGCCTACAATCGACCTTTTTCGGTCCAATAAAATATGCCGTTCTCCCGCAGCATCTGGAAAAAGATGAAGTCCTAGCCGGCACCGGGCTGGTCGAAGCTGGAACCTATATCGCCATTCTCGCCGGTACGATTCTCGGAGGCATCATCATTGACCGCAACGGAAACGGTGTCGAGATTGCGGTCATCGCAGTTTTTGTGGTGGCGCTGATTGGCCGTGTCGCCGCGCAGTTCATGCCGCCTGCACCGGCACAAAAGGAGGTCGAGAAAATCGATTTTAATTTTGTGCGCTCGTCGATTCGCCTTATCTCGGCAACCTTGCATGTCCGCAGACTCTATCTGGCGATTATTTCGATTAGCTTTTTCTGGACGATCGGATCGGTCATGATCATTCAATTTCCGCCGCTGGTAGAAAATGTGCTGACAGCTACGCCTCAGGTTGCCAGCCTTTTCCTGGGGGTATTCTCGATCGGCATTGCGATTGGCTCGATCCTGGTCAACCGACTGTTGAAAAGCGAAGTCTCCGCGCGGT
>JABMNS010000256.1 GCA_013204445.1 Sphingomonadales bacterium | reverse complement strand
GGGTTAGTTATACCACTGGCGTTCCTGCGATGATTGGTGCGGCGATGATGCTGTCGGGCCAGTGGCAGGGCAACGGCGTCTTCAACATGGAGCAATTCGATCCGGATCCGTTCATGGAGATGCTGAACGACCATGGCCTGCCATGGACATTGGAAGAACTTGAAGCACCTTTGGCCTTTTAAGATGGAGACCAAGGCAGGTGATCCCGGCGCTTTTGCGCATTTTGATTTGGGCCGCGTGCCCTCGCCTGCCTTTGTCATCGATGAAGTTGCAGTGGGCCGGAATCTGGCGATTCTGGCGGATATAAAGAAGCGCTCTGGGGCAAAAATCTTGCTGGCTTTGAAAGCCTTTTCGATGTGGTCGCTCGCGCCGCTTATCGACGAATATCTCGATGGCTATTGCGCGTCGGGCCTTTGGGAGGCGCGGCTTGCCAACGAGCGCTATACCGGACCCATCAGCACCTATTCTCCCGCCTATAAGGCAGGCGACCTGGCCGAGCTATCCCGGATTTCCCATCATATCACGTTCAATAATCCTGCGCAGATCAAGAAATGGAAAAGTCATTGCGATAATAGCTTTAAACTGGATAGTTGCGAACTTGGTCTAAGAGTTAATCCAGAAACCCCGCTAGGCGAGACGGAAAAATATGATCCGAGCCAGCCACATAGCCGATTGGGCTTCCCGATGAGCCGGCTCACATCAGAACATTTTCAGGATTTGTCCGGTATCCACTTTCACAATCTCTGCGAACAGGGCTTCGATGCGCTGTCGCAGACCTGGAGAAAGATAGAACCGGTCATTGCGCCGCATTTCGACACCCTTAAATGGATTAATCTTGGTGGTGGCCATCATATTACCCGCGATGATTATGATCGCGCGGCACTCGTTGATTTTCTGAAAGAGCTAAAAACCAGGTCCGACTGCGATATCTATCTCGAGCCAGGGGAAGCCGTAGCGCTGGACGCCGGCATATTGGTTGGCGAAATCCTGGATATTTTTGACAATGGCATGGCGGTCGGTATCACCGATATTTCGGCCACCTGCCATATGCCCGACGTTATAGAGGCGCCCTATCGACCGGCCATGCTGGGCGAACTCAGCGACGGGCCGCCTGTCCGACTCGGCGGGCCCAGCTGTCTGGCTGGCGATATTATTGGTGACTATCGTCTGCCCGAAGTAGCTTTCGTCGGTCAGCGGATAGCCTTTCTTGATCAAGCGCATTATTCGATGGTCAAGACCAACACGTTCAACGGCGTTCCGTTGCCCTCTATCTGGCTTTGGAACAGCAAAAGTGACGCACTAAAATGCATCAAAAGCTTTAATTGGACTGAATTTCGGGACCGGTTGAGCTAGTCAATTGACCTATTTCGTAATTTTCTCTAACTGCAGGTCTTTACAGAATAGAAACGCGGCCATATAGCCGCGCCTTGCTGCCCCATGGTCGCTTGCGAATCCGCAAGGCAGCTCAATCGATCTTAGCCTATAAGGGGGTCCCTTGAGTTGCACATTTTCCATGATGCTGAGGAGCTGACGAAGGCTCTAAGCCCAGAAATTCCAGTTTTATTGAATCGGCCGCACGCAGCCCGTCGTGCCGCACGTTATTTTGTCGATCAATTTCCCGGCAAATCACTTTATGCAGTGAAAGCGAATCCATCGCCCGCATTGTTGGAACTGCTATGGGAAGAAGGCGTGACCCATTTCGACGTGGCGTCGATTGACGAGGTTCGTCAGGTGCGCGCGGCATTGCCTGATGCAACGCTCTGCTACATGAATCCGGTCAAACAGCTGTCATCGATACGCGAAGCCTATCGGGATCATGGCGTGCGGATTTTTTCTCTCGACAGTCTTGAAGAACTGGAAAAAATCGAACTGGGGACAGAGCAGGCGGAAGATCTGACTATTTGCGTGCGGATCCGGGTCGCATCGGAATTTGCGGAAATCAGCCTCGCTTCCAAATTCGGAATCGATGTCGATGATTCGGTAGAATTGCTGCAACGCACTCGGCAAACAGCTGAAAGCCTAGGCATTTGTTTCCATGTCGGCAGCCAGGCGATGACACCGCTTGCTTTTGTCCATGCTCTAGAACGTGTTCGCACGGCCATTGTCGGCGCTTCGGTAACCGTCGATATCGTCAATGTGGGCGGCGGTTTTCCATCGATTTACCCCGATCTTGAGCCAGTTTCGCTAAATCATTATTTCACCGCCATCGACCGGACGTTCGAGGATTTGCCGATCAGCTATTCCGCTGAACTCTGGTGCGAGCCGGGTCGCGCGCTATCGGCCGAATATAGCTCACTTGTGGTCAAGGTGGAGCGCCGCCGCGGCACCGAACTGTTTATCAACGACGGCGCCTATGGCACCTTGTTTGATGCCGCCCATATCGGTTGGCGTTTTCCGGTTCGCCAGATTGGCGCGGATTCGGAAAATGGAACAGCCACCGGATTTAGCTTCTACGGTCCAACCTGTGATGACATGGATTTCATGGCTGGCCCCTTTAACCTGCCCGACAGCATCAAGGCCGACGATTATATCGAGATCGGCATGATTGGCGCTTATGGCTCGGCGATGCGGACAAAATTCAACGGTTATGGCAGCAGCGACGAATATAATGTCACTGACGAACCGATGGCCAGCCTGTATGTTGGCGAGAATCTGGATCGGTCTGATCGCGACAATGTGGTGTCTTTCCCCCGGGTTTGACCCGCAGCTTCGGTTGCAATTGACAATCGTTTACAGTTGACGCAGTTTCGCGCGAGTTTTGGGAGAAACACGATCATGAACACTGCAATATTGGCACCAGCGGCTGTGCTGGTCATCTGGTCGCTCATCATGC
>JABMNS010000255.1 GCA_013204445.1 Sphingomonadales bacterium | reverse complement strand
TGGGCATGTTGATGTCGGTGATCACGACATCGGGGTTTTCTTCGGCAAATCGGGCCACCCCATGGACGCCATCCTCGGCGCAAACGCAGATGAAGCCGGCATCTTCCATCACCTTTTGCACGAGGCTGCGGATCGTGCGCGAATCGTCAATTGCCAAAACCTTGATGGTCATTGTCCCTCCTTCCAAGTCAGCATTTGCGGTCGAACCCCAAGTTGCCCCAGGACCTTCCCGATTTCGGCTGAGATATCCGTCACCTCGAACCTTAGCCCCCGGGCAGTCCACGACTTTGCAGCGGCAATGAGAAATTGCAGCGTAAGCGTATCGAGCTTGCGCAACCGAAGTGCCGACACCGTGACCGGTTCATCACTGCAAGAGCGAAGGAAGTCCTGCAATGCATGCAGATCGGCCGGAGAGGTGCGCGCGGGCAGTTGATAGATTTTCCAATCGTTTGACACTAGCTTTCGTCCGCTCCCCTGATCTGAAATGCTTGCGCGGTGCGACCCCACGCCCTGCCCAAGCCGCCCGTCGACCATTGATACCCACGTCAGGTTAAGGGTTTGTTACTTCCAGTGGGCCGATGAGCCGAAGAGCCCGGGACGGGCCCGCCCGATCCCGTCCCCGGCGTTCGCCGCAGGGCATAGGTTGGTCGCCCTCCCCGCAGCAAGGTCTTCGGAGTGGGCCGGAATGCCACCGTCAGCGAATGCCGCATGGGAGGCCAGCGCCGCCAGATGACCAGAACTGGATGTCCCGCCCCGCGCCAGGCCAGAATCGCGCCAAGATCATGTGCGCACGAGGCCTTTTCGATGCCGGGATCGCCGATCCGTGAACTGATCCAATAACCGGCTCTGGGTGCCCCCCCGCAGGGCAGCGGGCAGACATGCCCTGCTCTTGGCAAATCCGGCTGTCCAAAAGTCCGACGCCTGTCAGTTCAAGATGCGGCTGAAAAATCGAAAAGGCCCACAGGAACGGCCAAGTTATATTGTTAAAAACCAACACTTAAGGAACGTCTGAAAAACCTGAGCCTTTCGGCTTGATCTGGTAGTCTTGTGCGACTGACCGAGGAGCCCCGCCTATGCCGAAGCAGCCTGCCTTTCCCGGCTTCCAGCACGCGATGAAGAAGAAGGCGACGCGGCGGAAGGTGTTCCTTTCGGAGATGGATACGGTGGTGCACTGGGACCGGCTGCTCGGGCTGATCGCGGCGCACTATCCGAAGACCGGACCGAAGGGCGGCCGCCCGCCGATGCCGCTGGAGACGATTTTGCGGGTCTATTTTCTGCGGAACTGTTATGCGCTGAGCGACCCGATGGCCGAGGAGACGCTGTATGACAGCGAGGCGATGCGGCGTTTTGCCGGGATCGAGCTGGGCGACGACCGCATTCCGGACGAGACCACGATCCGCCACTTTCTGGAGCGGCACGGGCTGACGCAAGCGATCTTTGCCGAGGTGAACGCGCATCTGGCCGACAAGGGCATCACGCTGCGCTCGGGCGCCTTGGTCGATGCGACGATCATCGATGCATCGTCCTCGACGAAGAACAAGTCGGGCGCACGGGACCCCGGACACGCCTTTGGGGCATAGTCGTTGTCCCCAGTACCTTCCGAATCGCCGTTCGGCCCTTGAACTCTGCGATCAACCGCTTGACGACCAAAGCCTGCGCGCCGGTGAAGTTCTTCTCGAACGGATCGTCGGCTGAGGCGCCGTATCCGCCCAGCAAGCAAATCCCGATGGTGCCTCGGTTGTGGCCCTCGACGTGCGCCCCGATCACCCAGCGCACGATGCCGCCCGCGGCTCCGGCGAGGGCGGTTTTCGCCTGATCGGTCATGATCCATGACCAGAAGTCGTTGGGGTTTGCCAAGAGGGGTTCCTTTTCGATTGGGGAGTGCGGATTGAGGTTCGCTAAGCCGCCGTGGCGGCGGTGTCAGGACCAGCTGTCGCCCAGCGTGGTGGCCGGGCCTATCAGCCTGTCGGGCTTAACATCTGGCTGGAACAAGTGTGGAATCCTGGTGTTGCTTCTGCATTATGTCGGGTTGAAATTCGATGGATAATTTTCGCACGATTGACCGGCTGACCGGGTTTCTGTTGCCGCCTTCGGTGAATGAATGGCTGCCTGAGCGGCATCTGGCGCGGTTCATTGTCGAAGTCGTCGAT
>JABMNS010000254.1 GCA_013204445.1 Sphingomonadales bacterium | reverse complement strand
GTCGACCATTTCAAGGATATCAACGACAGTTTCGGGCATCCGGCCGGGGATCAGGCGCTGATATTGCTCGGCAAGATATTCCGCAAGACTCTGCGCAAGGGTGATCTGGCCGGACGCATTGGCGGTGAGGAATTTGGCATATTTTTGCCCCAAACTAGTGCACCGGAAGGCCAGATCATTGGTGAGATAATCCGGCATGAAATCGAGAACACATTTTTTGAGCCCTATCATAATATGCGCCATGTTATTACCGTCAGCATTGGTGTTGCCGGCGTTGCCTCGCATGAGGAACGTGGGGCACTTATGGGGAACGCCGATGCCGCTCTGTTCAATGCCAAACGGCGTGGTCGCAACCAAGTGGCGTTGTTTGAACCCTGGATGAGCACCAAACCACGCCTGGTTCATGACAAGGTGCGGGATTTTAAACCGATTGTGGCGCATTCCAATTTCCGATGATGTAGAATTTGAAATGACGAAGGCTGCTGGCGCTGCTAGTGCTGGCGGTTATGATGGACTCTTCAGACAGCAAACCCAATCACCTCTATCTCGTTGATGGCTCGGCCTATATTTTCCGCGCCTATCATCGCTTGCCGCCGCTGACTAATGTGCGCGGCGAACCGGTCGGCGCGGTCTATGGTTATACGACAATGTTGTGGAAGCTCGCCGACGAGCTCAACAAGGCCGATGGCCCGACCCATATGGCGGTGGTGCTGGACAAGGCAGGGACCAGTTTCCGCAATGATCTCTATGACCAATATAAGGCCAACCGGCCGGAAGCGCCGGAAGATCTGAAGCCGCAATTTCCGATGATCCGCGATGCGACGCGCGCATTTTCGCTGCCGTTGATCGAGGAAGAGAATGTCGAGGCAGATGACATGATAGCCTCTTATACCAAGGCAGCGCTGGCCGTGGGCTGGAAAGTCACCATCGTCTCGTCCGACAAGGATCTGATGCAGCTGATCGAGCCACATGGCGACAGCCGCGTCGACATGCTCGACACAATGAAAAATGCGCGGATGAACCGGGGGACGGTCGAAGAGAAATTTGGCGTCGGGCCGGAAAAGCTTGGTGATGTGCTCGGGCTGATGGGCGATAGTTCCGACAATATCCCAGGCGTTCCCGGCATCGGACCGAAAACGGCGTCAAAACTGATCAATGAATTTGGCGATATTGAAAGCGTGCTCGCTGCCGCGCCAGAGATGAAGAAATCCAAGATGCGCGACAATTTGATCGAATTTGCCGATCAGGCGCGATTGTCCCGGATATTGGTGACGCTGCGGGAGGATTGCCCGCTGCCCGACACGCTGGAGAGTTTCCTGATCCAGGATATTCCTGACGCGCCGCTGCGCGCATTTCTGACGGATCACGGGTTCAACAGCCTGCTCAAGAAGCTCGGTGGTGACGGTCATGCCCAGCCGCAGGATCCCGATGTTGCCGACAGGGTTCCGAACGGGCTAGCAGCCAAAACACCCGATGCTCCTGTGATTGACCGGTCGCAATATGAATGCGTGCAGACGATCGCGGCGCTTGATCAGTGGATCGCCCGTGCTACCGAACAGGGCGTCTGCGCGGTTGATCTGGAAACTGACAGCCTCGAGAGCGTCACCGCCCGGATTGTCGGTGTCTGCCTTGCCACCGGTCCCAACGCGGCCTGTTATATCCCGCTCGGCCACGCAAGTGGGGACATGTTTGGCGAGACGCCGGAGCAGATCGGTCTCGATGAAGCGCTGACCAGGCTGAAGCCGCTGCTCGAGGATGATGCGGTGCTCAAGGTCGGTCAGAATCTGAAATATGACATGGGCGTATTGGCCCAGCATGACATCAGAATTAGCCCATTTGACGATACATTGGTGATGAGTTTCAATCTCGATGCCGGCCTTCATGGTCACGGTATGGATGAACTGTCCAAGCTGCATCTGGGCCATGAATGTATCAGCTTCAAGAGCCTGACTGGTGCCGGCAAAAAGGCGATCGGATTTGCCGAAGTACCGATCGACAGGGCCACAGAATATGGTGCCGAGGATGCCGATGTGACGCTGCGCCTCTGGGAAATATTGCGCCTGCGGATGGTGCCGGAACGGGCGACCCGGGTCTATCAGATGGTTGATCGGCCTTTGGTTCCGGTCATTGCCAAAATGGAAGGAACCGGGGTCCTGGTTGACCGTGAAGAATTGTCGCGCTTGTCGACAAGATTTGCGGAAGAAATGGAAAAGCTCGAAAAGCAAATCCATGAACTGGCCGGCGAACCCTTTTCGATTGGCAGCCCTAAGCAGCTTGGTGAGATCCTGTTTGGAAAGCTGGGCCTGAAGGGCGGCAAGAAGGGCAAGTCGGGGCAATATTCGACCGACGTGACCGTGCTTGAACGGCTGGCGGGCGATGGCGAACCGATTGCGCAGAAGGTGGTCGATTGGCGGCAATTGTCGAAGCTCAAATCGACCTATACCGATGCCCTTCAGGAGCAGATAAACCCGAAAACCGGTCGGGTCCACACGTCATACAGCCTAAGCGGGGCGCAGACGGGACGGCTGTCCTCGACCGAACCGAACCTGCAGAATATCCCGATCCGTACCGCAATCGGGCGGCAGATCCGGCAGGCTTTTGTCGCAGCGCCCGGCCATTTCATTCTAGCTGCGGATTACAGCCAAATTGAACTCAGGCTGGCTGCGCATATCGCCGATGTGGCGACATTGAAGGAAGCCTTCGCGGCGGGAGAGGACATCCATAACCGCACCGCGCGCGAGCTATTCGGTAGCGAAGATCGTGACGCCCGCGCCCGCGCCAAGACGATCAATTTCGCGATCCTTTACGGCATTTCCCGTTGGGGTCTGGCCAAGCGGCTGGAGGTTGAGCCGGATGAAGCGCAGGCGATGATCGATACCTATTTCGAGCGTTTCCCCGGCATCAACCAATATATTTCGAAGACGCTGCAATCGGTCCGCGAAACCGGCTATACCGAGACATTATTTGGCCGCAAGACATGGTTCGAGCGGATCAAATCCCCCAACCAGGCCGAACGCCAGGGCAGCGAACGCGCCGCGATCAATGCGCCGATTCAGGGCACCAGCGCCGACATCATCAAACGGGCGATGGCGAGAATGGGTCCGGCGCTGACCTATGTGGGACTGGGCCATGTCAAAATGCTGATGCAGGTGCATGATGAACTGGTGTTTGAGGTACCCGAGACGGACGTCGATGCAGCGAGCGAGGTGATCCGTTCGGTCATGTCCGGTGCGGCGGAACCGGCGGTAAAATTATCAGTGCCGCTGGATGTCGATATCGGAACCGGCAAGAGTTGGGATGAGGCGCATTGAGCTGATGACAATATGGTCCGGCATCTATCTAGCCGGCGTCAGGTCTTGATCCAGAAGCGGATGAAAAAGCCGACGGTGCCGACCGCCAGCACGCCCATCGCCCAATAAGCCAGCATCCAGGCCAGGCGCTTGGGCAATGGTGAGCCATCGGCCGTTTTGCCACCTGACGAAAGCGGATCAAAAGCCATTAGTGATAACCGTCCGATCCGACTTTTCCGCGAAACACCCAATAGGCCCATGCGGTGTACGCCAATATGATGGGCACCATGATGCCCGCGCCTACCAGCATGAACATCTGGCTTTCGTAGGGGGCGGCGGCTTCCCAGATCGTTACGCGGCCGGGGATCACGTCGGGCCACATCGAAACGCCAAGACCGATGAGACTCAATCCAAACAGTCCGAGCGCATAGAAAAAGGGCGTTGCCTGCTGGCGTTTGGACAGGCTGCGGAAGAACAATACCGAGATTATCAGCGTCGCGAGCGGAATTTGGGCGGTCGCAATAATACCCGGATAGGCGAGCCAGCGCGTGTAATATTGTGCTTCCAGAAATGGCGTCGCGATGCTGACGGCGCCGATGGCGAAAAGCAGCAAGATACCCAGGCGCCCGGCATAGCTGTAACATTGGCGTTGCAATGGTCCTTCGGTTTTCCAGATCAGCCAGCAACATCCGAGTAGGGCATAGCCGGCCAGCAGCGCGAAGCCGGTGAGCAGGCTGAACGGTGTTAGCCATTCCCACCAGCCACCGGCATAAGCGCGGCCTTCGATCGTGATCCCCTGCAGCAGAGCGCCCAGCGTAATACCTTGCGCGAAAGTCGCGATAACCGAGCCTGCGGTAAAGGCAAAATCCCATCGAGCTCGATGAGCCGGGTCCCGCCAGCGAAATTCAAAGGCCACGCCGCGCAGAACCAGCCCCAGCAACATCGCAATCAGGGGCGCATAGAGGGCTGGCAAGATGATCGCATAAGCGAGCGGGAAGGCAGCCAGCAAGCCACCGCCACCCAGCACCAGCCAGGTTTCATTGCCGTCCCATACCGGCGCGATGCTGTTCATCGCCGTATCGCGATCCGGACCAACCTTGAAATTGGGAAATAATATGCCGATGCCGAGATCAAAGCCGTCCATAATCACATAGACGACGACGGCAAAGGCGATGATGCCCGCCCAAATGACGGTCAGGTCGATGCCGTTCATGTCGCTACTCTTTCGCTAATATCCCCGTCGAGAACCGCCGCTGCA
Organism: Sphingomonadales bacterium; assembly: GCA_013204445.1. Taxonomy (GTDB): domain Bacteria; phylum Pseudomonadota; class Alphaproteobacteria; order Sphingomonadales; family Sphingomonadaceae; genus Parasphingorhabdus. The sequence continues at coordinate 5,692 of JABMNS010000254.1, read as the reverse complement.
GGGGTAATCCCGGCCGAGCGAATGGGAGCATCGTCAGGCGTTGGTTCATGGACTCCAGGCGTTTTTGCAGCGAGCTTGAACAGATATAATATGCCGGCGCCAAAGACGACGAAATAGACGACCACAAAGGCCAGTAGCGAAGCTGCAACTGCTGGAGCGTCGAGCGGCGCAGCGCTCTCGCTGGTGCGCAGCAGGCCATAGACGGTGAACGGCTGGCGTCCGACTTCGGTCGTTACCCAGCCAGCCAGCACCGCAATAAAGCCCGATGGTCCCATCATTAGGGCGGCGCGGTGCAGCCAGGGCCAGTCATAGAGTTTTTTGCGCGACCGGGCGAGTAGGCTCCACAGACCGATGCCGAGCATCGCAAAGCCTAGTCCCAACATGATCCTGAACGACCAGAACACGATCCCTACCGGCGGTTCGTCCTTGTCGGGAATCGTATCAAGCCCGGCCAGCGGCGCATTGAGATCATGTTTCAGGATCAATGACGAGGCCTTGGGTATCTCAATGGCATAATCGACACGCTTTTCCTTGCTGTTGGGAATGCCGAACAGAATCAGCGGCGCACCATCGGGATGGCTCTGATAATGGCCTTCCATGGCCATCACTTTCGCGGGCTGATGTTCCAGCGTGTTGAGACCGTGCAAATCGCCCATGAATATCTGTGCCGGAGCTACCAGTGCCGCCATCCACATCGCCATGGAGAACATTTTACGTGCGCCTAGGTTGGTCTTGTCTTTCAGCAGATGCCAGGCACCGACCGCACCGACCGCAAAGGCAGTGGTCAGATAGGCCGCGAGCAATGTGTGCCCCAGCCGATATGGAAAGCTGGGATTCCAGACAATGTCCCACCAGCCTGCAGCGGGTACAAATTGACCCACATCGTTGATCGCAAAGCCGACCGGGGTCTGCATCCAGCTGTTGACCGACAGGATCCAGAAGGCGGAGATAAAGGTCCCCACCGCCACCGCCAGTGTCGCGACAAAATGCAATTTTCGGCCAACCTTGTTGATGCCGAACAACATCACCCCGAGAAAGCCGGCTTCGAGGAAAAATGCGGTCAGCACCTCATAGGCCATGAGCGGGCCGATAATCGGTCCAGCTTTGTCGGAGAATACCGACCAGTTTGTTCCGAATTGATAGGACATGACGATGCCGGAAACGACCCCCATTGCGAACACCACGGCAAATATTTTGAGCCAGTAGCGGTACAAGTTGGCGTAAACGCCCTTGCCTGTTTTCAGCCAGAGTCCTTCCAGAACCGCGAGATAGCTTGCGATGCCAATTGTAAAGGCGGGAAATAGAAAGTGGAAACTAACGGTAAAGGCAAATTGCGCCCGGGCCAGATTGATTGCGAGATCATTTTCCATCATGTTTTAGCCTAATGAGGTTTTCTGTTGTCCCGCGCATATGTAACCGGCCCACGGCAGTAGATCAGGAATAGTGAACCAAGAATCGCGATATTCTTGAACAATGGCCCTACATGTCCGGGCGCGATATGGACGGTGATGGTAATCGGAACGAGGGTGAGGAATATCAGCAGAGCCGAAAGCCGGGTCATCCAGCCCAAGGCAAGCATCGCTCCGAAAATGATGAAAATGCCGCCCGATAGCCACAAAAGCCAGGAGGGGTTGCCGACCATGTTGATTATATTCCACCATGGTGAATCCCCCATCCGGTCAAGCATCATTTGATGCTGACCAAAATGGCCTAAACCACCAATAATGAATATCAGGCTGGTCAGAACACGAAAAACGGGATCGCCCCAGTCTTTCAAGCTTTGGGACGGCGTTATATACGCTTCTATCGTCCGCATCATATCAGGCCTCTTGCCATCCAGTTGTCCGTTATATTGTCGGCGTTGTCTTCGGTATCCGCAATTGCAATTAACGCAGAATATGCTTCATTTTGTGAAAGGAAGACTTTGCCCGACAATTGTTCGAGAAAATGTGAGCGTTTGAGACGGTCCATCACCGGACCTTTGACTTCGGACAGATGGAGCGAAATGCGGCCATCTTCGAGCCGGTGATTGATCGCCTCGATACTTTCCAGCGCCGAGGCATCAATCGCATTGACCGCTGAGCACATCAGTATGACATGGCGCACGGTTTTCTGTTCGGCCACTTGCTCGAGGATGAATTCTTCCAGCCAGCGCGCATTGAGATAGGTCAGGCTTTCATCGATACGGATGGTCAATATGCGGGGATCGGTGAATACTTTATGGCGATTGACGTTGCGAAAATGCTCGGTTTCGGGAACCCGCCCGACGATCGCTGCATGAGGCCGCGAACTGCGCCAAAGGAACAGGGCGAGACTGAGGCCGACACCCGCGATCACTCCCGGTTCGACGCCAGCGAGTAATGTGACACCAATGGTCGTCGCCATCGCCGCAAAATCCATTTTTGAATAGCGCCAGATCGTTCGCGGGGTTTTGAGATCGACTAGGCTCAGCACGGCGACAATGATGGTCGCGGCCAAAGTGGCGATGGGAAGCGAAGCGAGAAGCGGAGTAAGAAAAAGCGCCGCCAAGGCGATCCCGGCCGCGGTGAATGCTCCGGCTGCCGGCGTTTCCGCGCCGGCATCGAAATTTACCACTGAACGGGCAAATCCGCCGGTGACCGGATAGCCACCCGAGAACGCCGCCGATAAATTCGCCGCACCAAGACCTATTAGCTCCTGATCAGGATCGATCCGCTGACGGCGTTTGGCCGCCAATGTCTGGCCGACAGATACGGATTCTACAAATCCTATGATGCTCAACAGCAACGCCGGTATGGCAAGCGTTTTCCATAATTCTAAATCAATCAGCGGAACGGAAAATGGCGGTAGGCTCTGCGGGATATCGCCGACTACGCTGACCCCCTTGGCTTCGAGTCCAAAGATGATCGTCGCAATTGTTGACACGGCAACGGCTGCTATCGGTCCGGCCTTGGCCAACAGTTCAGCCGGGCGTGCGGGAAGACCGAAGCGCATCAGTAATGGCTTTAGACCCTTGCGGACCCAGAAGAGAAAGGCGGTCGCGGAAACGCCGATGACCAGCGTTGGCATATTGGTTGTGCCGATTGTCGCGACAATGCTGGAAACTAGTTCGGGCATGGCAGCGCCGCTCGCCTTGATACCAAAGATCGACTTCAACTGGCTGGTTGCGATGATGATGCCGCTGGCGGTTATGAATCCCGACACAACCGGATGGGAGAGTAAATTGGCCAGAAAGCCGAGTTTGAATATGCCCATAAGCAAGAGGAAAAGACCCGAGAGCAGAGCCAAGACCAATGCGGCTGCGATAAATTCCGCGCTGCCGGGCGGGGCAATGGCGCTGGCGGCGGTGAGGGTCATCAGGGACACCACCGCAACCGGCCCGACTGCCAATGTCCGGCTGGTCCCGAATATCGCATAAGCGATTAGCGGCAGGATTGAAGCATATAGCCCGATTTCCGGCGGCAATCCGGCCAGCATCGCATAGGCCAGACTTTGCGGGATCAGCATGATCGTGACAATGATGGCAGCGACGCCATCATTGGTGAGCGTTTTGCTGTTATAGCGGCTGCCCCAATCAAGTATCGGCAGATAGCGGGAAATTTTCATTGGGCTGCCTTAATGCGAGTCGATGCGGTGGGGCTTGGCCATCCATTCACGTCCCTTGAGCATACCATGCCAGTAGACCGGCGGCAGGATCTTATCCTTGAGCAACCACGAGAGCCTTGATGGTCGTGTGCCGTCGATCAGCCAATTGGAAAAGCTCGGCAGCAGCTTGCCGCCATAGCCGAATTCGGCCAGCACGACCTTGCCGTGTTCAACGGTCAGCGGGCAACTGCCATAGCCATCATAATCGGCGATGGGCGGCTTGCCGGCGAGGGCGGCGAGAGCATTGACGGCAACGACCGGAGCTTGTTTGCGGACGGCCGCCATCGTCTTGGCATTGGGCGTGCTGCAAGCATCACCCAGCGAAAAGATATTCGCATATTTGCTGTGCCGCAATGTTGCCGGATCGACATCAACGAAGCCGTTCTCCGCTGCCAGCGGACTGGAGCGGATAAAATCGGGAGCCACTTGCGGTGGAACGACATGGATCATGTCGAACGCCACTTCGACCCTTTTGGTTTCCTCGCCATGTTTCTGCTCAAAGGTGGCAATCTTGGCCTCGCCATCCACTGCGACCAGCGTTGATTCAAAGTTCAGATGTGCATGATATCGCTCGATATATTCCATCAGCGCCGGCACATACTCCTTGACACCGAACAGCACCGCACCGCTATTGTGAAATTGTACGTCAATATTGGCCAAGACGCCTTCTTTTTCCCACTTGCTGCAGGAAAGATACATTGCCTTTTGCGGTGCGCCGGCACATTTTATCGGCATCGGCGGCTGGGTGAACAAAGCCGTTCCTCTGGCCAATTCTTTCACCAGACGATATGTATAGGGCGCGAGATCGAAGCGGTAATTGGACGTGACGCCGTTTTTGCCCAAAGTCTCTGGCAGACCGTCAATCGCTGCCCAGTCGAGTTTTATTCCCGGACAGACAATCAACACATCATATCCGATCTCCTGCCCGTCGGCAGTAAGCAGCGAATTATTATTCGGATCAAATGAGCTGACTACGGATTTTATCCATTGCGCGCGGGCAGGAATCAGATCCTTTTCCTTGCGGTGCGTATATTCCGCAGAAAAGGCACCGCCCCCGACCATAGTCCAGCCGGGCTGGTAATAATGGTCGTCGGCGGGGTCTATAATCGCGAGTGAGATGTTCCTGTCGCGCTTCAGCATGCTGGCAGCGGTCGCAATACCAGCGGTTCCGCCGCCGACAATGACAAAATTAAACCGGCTAGCGCTCGCTGATGGCGAAGGATTTTTTTCGGACGCTGTTTGCGCCATTTCCGTCAGTTGCGGCGATACGCTTACGGCGTCGGCCAACGTGGCATTTTTTGGCTTGTTCGTCATTGGACATCCTTCCGGGCCATGTCTTTTTCTAACTTGTCACGCGATGGGCGATCATACCTGCCAACAATGCAATAACGAAGGTCATGGCGGGCATGGGATTGATCGCTAGGTCGGCCAGCCCTGGCCCTGGACAGAGACCACCAATGCCCCAGCCGGCTCCAAAAAGCACAGCGCCGATTGTCAGCTTGCGATCGATGAGCGATGTGCCGGGAAGCGAGAAATGGGCATCGGCGAAAGGCTTGTCGAGCCGCCGTTGAATAATCCACGCAACCGCCATCGGAATCATCGCTCCGCCCATCACAAAGGCGAGCGTTGGGTCCCAATGGCCGAAGAGATCCAGAAATCCCTGCACCCGTGCGGGATCCGCCATGCCCGAAAAGGCAAGGCCGGCACCGAATAATGCTCCGGCAAGAAGAGCGACCAAAATCTGCTTCACAACAGGCCTCCTGCGCGCATCAGCGCCACCGTGACAAAACCGCTGGCCATGAATATCGCCGTCGCAATCAACGAGCGCGGGGATAGTCGGGACATGCCGCAGACACCGTGGCCGCTGGTGCAGCCAGAGCCAAGACGTGTCCCGTAGCCGACCAGCAAGCCGCCGATGATTAGCGGAATCATTGAGGGAGGAAAGCGGGTTTCAATGCCGCCGGTGATCGAGGATATAATCAGGGCACCTAGCGGCAGGCCGATGACAAATGCGGTGGCTATGCCGCGCGGCGCGCCACTGTCGGCAATGCCGGTGGCGCGGGCGGCC
>JABMNS010000253.1 GCA_013204445.1 Sphingomonadales bacterium | reverse complement strand
GGATATTGGGCACCGTGGTGTCCATCACACATCGACTGCAGACTTGGTAGTTGGAGCTCATTCGTGGTCCTTCGCTTTCTTGGCTCATTGGATCTCGTTCAAAGAATTTGGTTTTTTCGTAACAACCGGAAAAAGAAGAACGGACCGAGAAGCATGAACCAAGCCATCATAGTGCCACGCAGAAGCGCGGCGATGATCAGGGCATCGGCAAAGCTAAAACCCTGCAATTGGCCGGCATAAGCGATGGCTGCTTCGAACGAACCGACCGCCGCCGGCGCGATGCGGATGAAAAAGGCAAAATCGGTTAGAGAGGCGCTTAATAAAACGCCGGCGGTCGTCACTGGTGCGACGACCGAAATCGCCAGCCAGAAGCAGCCTGCGAAAGCCGCGAATTGTATGACAGTTAAGGCGGCCACCTGTAGCACAGCCCGGCGGTCACCGGCAAACTCCTGCCAGCCAGCCAGAGCCCGCATGATCTTCGCGGATATCTCTCCCCGGGGATGCCATGCCAGCCGCGGGGACAGGAAACACGCTACGGTCGCCCCTATAATTCCGAGCAGCAAAAGTATAAGCGGGAGGTCGAAATAAACCGTGGTACGCAGCAGCCAAAGACCGACCAGGCCGCCAATAGCATAGACCATTAATTCGATCAAGATCGTCGCGGCCAGACCGGCAGCGAAGGCACCCAGCGGCAAGAAGTGAACTTTCTTCAAATATGCCGCTCTCACGCCAATTCCGGCAAAGGGGAAGACATAATTGGTGAACAGGGTAACCATCAAAAGACCGAACGACTCCGATAGGCCGATTTTCGTACCGTAGCGTCTAACTACGAGATAGAGGATCACAGCCTGACTGCACAGGTAGACGAGCATCACGGCGATCAGCCCAAGCAACACCGGCACGGTCACCTGGGCGACGGCACCGAATTCATCGGCATGACCCGCAACGTACCAAACAGCCCAGCCCAACAGCACGACGAGGATCGTTAGCGAGAGTAGTTTCTTCATATTTATGGCCACAGCTTAGCCAACTTCTTCGCCAAATGCCGTGCCAATCTCCTCGCCGTCCGGATAGCTGATCAATACGGCACGGCGTCGGCCATGGAACACGAACAGGCTGCCTGCGGCGACCGCTGCTGCGCCAGCGGCCACCGCGTCCCGGAAATGGGACAGCTTTCCGGCGCCGCCGCAGGCGATCACTGGCACCGACACCGCCTCCGCCACCCCGGCGATCACTTCAAGGTCAAAGCCCTGGCCAGTACCATCCCGGTCGACCGCGGTTAAGAGAATCTCGCCGGCACCGGCGGCAACCAGCTCGCCGGCCACCTCGACGGGGTGGCGCCCTGTCCAGCGACTGCCGCAATGTGTCAGGCTCTCGGGACAGCGATTATCGCCACGCCCTACATCGATTGCCGCGATGACGCTCTGGCTGCCCGACAACGCCGCAATTTCGCCGATCACATCCGGATGGGCCAGGGCATGGCTATTGACGGTGACCTTCTCGGCGCCTGCATTGAGTAGCGCCTGCGCCGTCGCGACATCGGTAATGCCGCCACCAACGGTCAACGGCATCATGCATTCCTGGGCGACCCGGCTTACTAGATCCAGTGCGATGCTGCGGCCTTCGGCGGTTGCGGCAATATCTAGCAGGATGACCTCATGGGCCTGCTTTTGGGCAAAGATGCGAACCGCGTTGAGAACGTCGCCGACATATTTGTGGTCGCGGAAGCCGATACCCTTATAGAGGCCATCCCGCCTGAAGAGCAGGAGGGGTATGACCCGCACGCTCAACATTTTTCCGCAAAATTCCGCAACACCGCCAAGCCCGCTAGGTGGCTTTTTTCCGGATGAAACTGGGCGCCAAAGATGTTCTCGCGACAGATCGCCGCAGCAAAATCCATACCGTAATGGCTATGCCCGGCGATCCGGGCTCCGTCGTCGCAACTGACGTAATAGGAATGGGCAAAATAGTATCGGTCGTCGTCGTTCAGGCCATCGAACAGCGGGCTCGATCGATCATGGACAGCGTTCCAGCCTACATGAGGTACCCGCAATGGCGCATCGTTGGCGGTCTCTGGAAATCTGGCGGCACGACCCGGAATCCAAGCCAAGCCGGGCGCATCACCCTCCTCGGAATGTTCGGTCAGCATCTGCATGCCGACGCAAATTCCGAGTAGCGGTTTGCGATCCACCAATGCGAATTTTTCCAGTGCCGGGCGCAAACCTCTCTCCTCAAGGCGCTGCATGCAGGTGGCAAAATTGCCTACTCCGGGAAGCAAAAGCTTATCCGCATTACCGATGTCAGCGACAGTGCTGGAAATATTCGCCTCGATCCGCAGCTTGCGGAAGGCTTTGTGTACCGACGTCAGATTGCCGACGCCATAATCGACGATAATAATCACTTTAAGCCGGAGTCGGAAGAGTGGCTGAACATCCGGTGAAGTCTTGCAGCAAATGGCACCAGATAGCAATCCACACCCAGCATTGCGAGCCATATAAGCGGCGGATAGCAGGGCAGACGATAACGCAAGTCGAAGTCGATGATGGTCGCGGCATGGGCGAAGGCAAATATTGCGATGAAGACGATAGCCGCCAGACCAGTGATCTGGCGACCGCGATCAAGGACCGGATGCGTGGCAACCGCCGCCGTGGCACCGGCCAGCGCAAAGACATAG
>JABMNS010000252.1 GCA_013204445.1 Sphingomonadales bacterium | reverse complement strand
GTCGATCCGACCATTCGCAACCTGAAAGAGGGCGAACATCGCTTCGCCAGCTTTGGTACCTATGATGCTTCTCATGGAGCAAAAGGCGCCCATGGCGAAGACCCTGAGCCAGCTGCAGAAGCGCATGGTGAAGAAACAGGCCATGGCGATGATCATGCCACTGAGACGGATCCTGCAAAACGCGAAAAAGGGCATCCGATACAACATGCCTTCACCCGGGCCATTCCGACCGCCCAGTGCATGAACTGCCACATGCACCAGCCGAATATCTTCCTGAACAGCTATCTTGGCTACACCATGTGGGATTATGAATCGGACGCGCCCTATATGTGGCCGGGCCCGAACAATAAGACGCCCAAACCGGAAGGCATGAGCGACGAGGAATATCAGAAGACATATAAGCAACAGAAATACCCGGCGGCTGCAGAGGTCCGGGCGGTGCTCGACAGAAATCCGGAAGGAGCGGCACCCAAGGGACTATGGGCCGACATTGATTTCCTGCGCAACGTCTATGATCTCAACAGCGAAGCCAAGGACACGCAATTTGCCGACTATCACGGCCATGGCTGGAATTTCCGGGCGGTCCTGAAACGCGATCGTGATGGCAATCTGCTCGATGCAGAGGGTAATCAGGCTAGCTACGGCACCGATACCGATAATATCGTCGCCAATGATGATCCGGAGAAATTCCGCAAGAAAGGCGAAGGCAAGTTCGTCGAAGCGGGGATCAATCCCGGCAAATCGGTCCATATGATGAGCATCCATGCCGAAGTGGGCATGCAATGCGCCGATTGTCATTTTGCGCAGGACAGCCATGGTAATGGCCTGATCTACGGTGAAGTTGCCAATGCGGTTGAAATCAACTGCAAGGATTGTCACGGTACTGCCGATGCCTATCCGACCCTGTTGACCAGCAATCTGGCGGCGCGTCCAAAAGGTAACAATCTTGGACTGCTGCGGAATGCCAATGGCGAACGGCGCTTCGAATGGTTCAATGACCCAGAGGGCAAGCGCGTACTGATCCAGCGGTCCATCGTCGATCCAGAACTCAGCTGGCGGGTCAGTCTGGTCAAAAATAGCGTTGATCGTTCGCACCCTGATTTTAATCTCAAGGCGGCGCGGGCTAAGCTTATGTCGAAAAGCGGAGCGGAAACGGGAAAATATGAATTCGGTAGCGGCGTTGCGAAAGACGATCGCGCGCATCAAGACGAAAATATGGTCTGCTTCACCTGTCATCTCAGCTGGACAACAAGCTGTGGTGGCTGCCATTTGCCCATCGAAGCAAACTGGCAAGCAGACAGCCATAAATATGAGGGCGGAACGACGCGGAACTATGCGACTTATAATCCGCAGGTTGCCCGTGATCAGATGTTCCAGCTGGGCCGCCATCAGACAAGCAAGGGCAATGTCATTGCACCGGTCCGTTCGACGTCGGCCTTGATCCTGTCCTCGACCAACATCAATCGCGAACGCATCTATGTGCAGCAGCCGCCAATTTCCGGCATTGGTTTTTCATCACAGGCTTTCGCCCCGCATTTCCCGCACACCGTGCGGAAAACCGAGACCAAGCAATGTTCCGATTGTCACGTCAGCGAGGCCAATGATAATAATGCAATCATGGCGCAAACGCTGTTGCAGGGGACGAATTTCGTCAATTTCGTCGGACTCCACGCCTGGGTTGGCCTGGAGAAAGGCTTTGAAGCTGTCCGGGTTACGGAATGGGACGAACCACAGGCTGTCATCGGCTCCTACCTACAAAAATATGCCTATCCGGACTATTGGCGGATGCATGTTGAGGATCATGACCGGGAACTGATCGATTGGGTGCGCGGAGAACGGCTCGACAAGAATTTTTCCGGCGAAACCAAGGCGCTCGAAGAATTCAAGAATGTCGTTCAGGGAACTGGCGACGCAGTCCGCTGTCTGCAGTTGCGCGGCGAATATATGTTCGTGGCGGAAGGCAAAGGCGGTTTCCGCGCCTATGACGTTGCCTCGATTGGTAACAAGGGGTTCTCGGAACGCATCATAAAGGCACCATTCTCATCGCTGGGCCATGATACGCATGTTGATACCAAAAATGCGACTTGCATGGCGCTGGCTACCAACCAGCCGATTGCGCCGACGCGCAACACCAAGGAACTACGCGAAGTCAACGAGGAGCAGGCTTTTCATCCGATCTATAATTATGCGGTGATCACCGATAGCGAAGAAGGTCTGATCCTGGTCAATATCAACACATTGGCCGATGGCGAATTCCGTAACAATTTCTTCAAGCGCAGCCTGACCTGGAATGAAGGCGGAGTGCTTGATGGAGCACAGCATATCACGTTGGCGGGCCACTATGCCTATATTACCACCGCTGCAGGATTGACCCTGATCGATCTGGATAACCCGCTGAAACCCCGGCATGTCATCACCCTTCCGTTGACTGATGCCCGGGCTTCGGCTCTGCAATTCCGTTATCTTTGGGTGACCGATGCCGATGGTGTGAAGCTGTTCAATGTTACCGATATGGAAAAGCCCGTCGCAGTGCCGTCAGGAACAATTCCGCTGCGCAATGCCCGGCGCCTCTATCTCGCACGCACCTATGCCTATATCGCGGCCAAGGACGAAGGTCTGGTGATCGCGAATATCACGCGACCGGAGGCGCCAGTAATCTACCGGAAAGAGACATTTGGTGGCATTATGAACGATGCGGAAGATGTCATTGTAGGATCAACCAACGCCACCCTGTTTGCCTATGTCGCCGACGGTCGCAACGGCCTGAAGGTAATCCAGTTGACCACGCCCGATAGCCAGAAAAACTTTTATGGTTTCTCACCGGCACCGAAACCGGAACTGATAGCATTTGCGCGCACGCCAAAACCGGCCCTGGCATTGTCCAAGGGACTGGATCGTGACCGGGCAGTGGATGAGACCGGCGGACAGATGGCGGTCTTCGGACGACTTGGCTCACGGCCTTTCACCCGCAGCGAGATGCAGCGCTTCTACCTGAACAGCAAGGGCGAGCCCTATTTCGTCAAGGACGAGCCAGATATTGCAGACTGGATCGCTCCAGTTCCGCCGTTGCTTGCCAAACCATGGAAATGATCGGGGGCTGGGCTATTAAACAGCGCCAACCCCCTGTCCCCCAATAAGCAACTCGGGGGAATTAATGGCCCTATGCGCACTAGCGTAGGGTTTTGGCTAAATTAGTTGAAGCGCGAAGGGGTCAGCAGTTGCCGTCGATCGCGCGACCGGCCAATGCACCGACGGCACCACCAATGATCGTGCCTTCGGTCTTGTCTCCACGACCAGCTACTTCGTTGCCAAGCAGACCACCGGCAATCGCGCCGATAATCGTGCCGCCAGTTCCACGGTCACAACCCCGATAGCGGCTATCGCTATAGTTGCGATTGTCGCGGTAGCTGCGCTGATCACGATAGTCGCGACGATCCCGGTAACGATTACCCTGATACCGATTGCCGCGATACGTATCGCCGCGTCGATATTCGCGATATCCGTTGCCGCGCACCTGCTCGTAATACCCACCATTATAATAGCCGCCCCGCGCCTCTGCTGGTGATGCGAAGGCCATTGTTGCGATGGCTGCGGTCGAAATCGCCAAGCTTCCCAAAATTTTACTGATCATCTCTTCTACTCCAAAAGGATTTCTCGAAACCCAAATCAATTGCTGCCCAACGAGTGTCGGTTTAGGGCCGCTGGCTTGACCGGAGACTGAATGGCGGCTTTATATCAGGTTCATATTTAGCACCCGTTTCCTGAATAGAATCAGTGGCAGCACACGGACTAACGTTTTAAGTCATTGCTGGTTTTAATCCCTTCCGATAGCAATTGATGCATATAGCGAAGAGGAAAAATGATGAAATTGATCGGCAAGACAGCAGCGATAACGGGCGGCACCGCGGGTATCGGTCGCGGCATTGCCGAGGCATTTCTCGCGGAAGGTGCCAATGTTGCCTTGTTTGCGCGCAATCCGGACAAGGGTGCGAAAGTCATTGCCGAACTAGATGCCGGAGACCGGGCAATATTTATTGCCGGCGACGTGATGAAACAGGGACAGGTCGAGGGGTTTATCGACCAGACAGTCGCCCATTTTGGTTCGATCGATATTCTCGTCAACAATGCCGGCGGTGCAGGCGATCTTGCGCCTCTGGTCGATTTAACCGATGAAGCTTTTGATCAGGCGATGAAGTGGAATATCTATTCCACCTTCTGGGCGACACGCCGGGCGCTCCGGCCGATGATCGCCCAACAATGGGGCAGGGTGATCAATATCAGTTCGACCGAAGGCAAAATGGGCAAGCCGACCTTCGCGCCCTATACCATCGCCAAACATGGCATCAACGGCATGACCAAGGCGGTCGCGCAGGAAGTCGGCACGTTGGGCATCACGGTCAATGCCATATGCCCCGGACTGATCTTGACCGATCTGATCATGCAAGGCGGACCAGCCACAGCCGCAGGCCTGGGCATGACCTTTGACGAAATGATCGATATGTTTTCCCAGGAAAGCGCTCTCAAACGTCCGGGCAAGGTGGAAGAGGTGGCTGCGATGGCGGTACTGCTGGCTTCTGACGCGGGCGCAGGCATTACCGGAGGGACGCTGAGCGTCGATGGTGGGACATCGCAATATTGATGCTGCCTCACCGAGCAGCGACGTCAGCATTTCCGCGGTTCAGGGCAGCAGATCTTCGCGCTTCTTGGCGACATCCTTCATGCCCGCCCAGGTATCAGCCGGTTTCTTTGCAGCATTGATCTGTCCGGCGTCCTCAATATGCGCCCAGGGATCTACCGGTTTCTTTTCAGACCTAGCCTTGACCTGCGCAGCATCTAATGCAGGCGCCACTCCGGCAGGCGTATCAATCGCAACGCAATAAGCGGTGACCAGCACCATGGCAGACCACCATAAAGCGTGGACACGACTGGCAAAGGCTCTTGAGATGCGCGGTCAGAACATGGGCTTTCCAATAGCATCCCCATATTAACAACTTGTCGATCTGCACAATATTCATCGATACTGAATGCCTAACCGGCTGATGCCGGTAGGTTCATGGCTTGGGGCTGAAG